>QMYO01000191.1 GCA_003662715.1 Candidatus Bathyarchaeota archaeon
GTTTATATGCCATAGTGCCCTACGCCTACGAATACGTAAGGTTAGCCAGCAAAGTTGGAGGAGTCCCAAGCTTAGCCAAAAAAATCGTCAAGCAAATAGCTTTCTCTGGAAACTTCAATGCTGCGGCTTTAGGTTTGAAAGGTGTTCTAAAAGCAGATCTAGGTTCCCTCGTAAAAACTTATTTAGCGTACGAAATTTCGAGGATAGGGTCTTCAGCAGGTAAGCAGGCAGAACTGAACAGCGTTATTCTTCACCAGCTAGTAACCGACATGTGCCTCGGCTTCAACCTAAGCTGGATTTTTAGGCTATACGTAGATTGGATGCTTAAAGCTGGATTAAAGCCTGGCTTCAACACTGGAAATTTTGCCCTGCTCGTGAAGAAGTTTAAAGAATGGGAGATAAGCCTAAAAGACATTGTAATTGCTGCCCCATTTAACAAGATAGGCTTTCAAATGGTTCCTTCAAGGGAGGAATGTGAAAGGGCATTGGCTGAACTGCCTAAACCAAACGTTTTGGCAATAAGCATATTGGCAGCCGGCTACCTAAAGCCTGAAGAAGCAATAGATTACATAGCATCTCTTTCGAACATAAAAGGCGTCGCGGTAGGGGTCTCAAAGGAAAAGCACGCAAATGAGACTTTCAGTTTGCTGAAGCAGAAACTGTGTTAGAAGGTTGAAGCTTATGAACTGTTACGAGGTGAGAAATTTTGTTGAGGGGGATGAGGAAAGGATTGTTGAAGTTTTTAATGAAGTATATGAAAAGTTTAGCGGTTATGTTCCGAGAACAGTTGAGTATTGGCGTTGGTGTTGTTTGAAAAGACCTGATGTTAGAGAGGATGGAATATTCCTCGTTTTTGATAAGGAAACTGGAAATCTGGAGGGTTATGCTGTTGTCGGTTTGTCAGGCAACATATGGGAACTATGTTCTAAACCGAACCGCGAGGATGTTGCGTCGATTCTTTTAGATAGGGCTGTTTGCTATTTGGAGGAAAATGGCGTATCCGCCGTAAACGTGAATGTTCCAGCGGATGACCAAACCCTTAATGAGGTTTGTAGAAAGATGGGCTTTGCTAAAGTTGATGTTCACAAAATGTTCGTTGGCATATTAAGCTTTAGAAAACTGATTTTCATGCTTGCCCAGGATAAGACTGGTGTTCTTTCGAAAATGTTTCGTGAAAAAATTTGTATAGAAATGAAGGACGCGCCTTTTTGGATTGAAAAGGTAATTTCCATTAACATTAATGGTGAAGGGGTTGATGTTTTTGAGGGTTTGGTTGAATCTCCCACTATCCTGGTTAAGACCGATGTAAAGACGCTTCTCTCAGTTCTCGTTGGAGTTTTAAGCCCTCGACGAGCGTTTTTAAGCTTTAGAATGCGTGTCAAGCCTTTTTGGAAATTTCCGGTGGTGAACCGTTTTCTTTGTTCTCTGCGTATGGAGAACTCTTGGTATTGGCCTTTAGGAGACTTTGGTTAAGAAGGGTTCTTATGAACAAAGAATTTTTATGCCGTGTTTTTCGGAAGGACGACGAAAACGCTGTTAAACAGCTGGTTGAGTCTATTTTTAGCGGTTTCTTAGAGGGAAAATATTGGAATTGGAAGTATAAGGAAAATCCCTATTTTGATTCCAGGCTTGTAGCCGTAGCTGAAGTGAACGGAGAAATCGTCGGATGTAACCATTGGCTTTTTAGAGACTTAAAATTTTCAGGATCCGTAGTCGATAAGGCCGTTTTAGCGGCTGATGTGGCTGTTAGACCCTATTATAGAGGAAAAGGCTTGGGCAGCAGTTTATTGCAGTTTTTGCGGTCATCTAATATTGTGAAAAGTAGGAACGTGGCGTTAATTTACATGTTTGCTGATCTGGAATTGGCTAAAAAATTTCATACACCAGCGGCAGGATACGTTTTAGTTCCAGATGGAACAGTTCAATACACTAAGGTTTTGAATTGGAAAAAGGTTAAGCAGAATATAGACTTGTTAAATGATGAAATGAGGTCTGGGAATCTTGGGAGAAAGGTTCCTAAACGTGGTTTGAAGGTTCTTTTTAAGATGTCTGCTGCTCCTCCGCTTTGCATTCACGTTAAGGAAGATGGTTTAGCTGTGGATGAGAGTGAGAATTTGGATGGTAACGCGGATGTTGTGGTATCTGGGGATCTTTCTGTTTTAAACCGTATTAAGATGGCGAAAAGGAGAAGATGGAGTTTTTTGAAGGCTCTGTTGACAGGGAAAATAAAGGTTAAAGTAAGGTTGTCCAAGCTTTTCAGCGTTTTTGATGCTTTGTGGATTTTTGAGGAAGTTTTCGGCAAGAAAATGACTTAAGGTTGATGGTTTAATATGGCTGTGGTTTTTTGGAATAAGAAGATTCAGGGGGCTTCAGCGGAAGAACTGAGAAAGCTACAGTTGAGGCTTTTAAAAAGACAGGTTAAAAGGGTTTATGAAAATAGCGCGTTTTATCGTAGAAAGTTTAAGGAAGCTGGTGTGAGACCTTCGCAAATTAAGAGTTTGGAGGATGTTGCGAAGCTCCCTTTCACCTCGAGGGAGGAGTTGGAAGCCAATTTCCATGAAGTTTTGGCTGTTCCAATGTCTAATGTTGCAACTATTCGCATGACAAGCGGAACCACAGGGCGTCCGCTCAGAATAGCCCACACCAAACACGATGTTGAAATGGTGGCTGAAGCCTCGGCGAGGAAACTTACATATCACGGTGTGAGAAAGGAGGACATTGTGCAGGTCACCGCCTCATATGGGTTGTGGCAAGGCGCTTGGTCAGTGCATTGGGGCGCCGAGAAAATCGGTGCGTGCATAATTCCGATTGGTCCAGGCGACACGGAAAGGCAGATCCTCATGATTAAACAGTTAGGTACAACGGTTCTTTATGCGGTTACAAATTATCATTTTAGAATACTTGAAGTGGCTAAAGCCTTAGGCGAAAAGTTGCGAAATTATAACTTAAGAATTGGTATTTGCGTCGCTGAGAAGCCCAGCAAAGAGCAGATTTCCATGCTTGAGAAGGGTTTTGGCTATGAGAAGGTTGCCATTGACTATGGCGCCACGGAGTTTCCAGGGTTTTCCGTTCACTGCGAAGAGGAAAGGGATTTCCATCACGTTTGGGCGGATTATTACCTTGTTGAGGTTGTTGACCCGGAAACGCGTGAACTTCTCGGAGAGGGAGAGCGAGGCGAACTTGTAATTACAAGTTTGCAGAGGGAAGCCTTTCCGTTAATAAGATATCTTTCCAGGGACATAACCGATTATGTGGGTTTCAAAAAGTGTGCCTGCGGGATGAGTCATCCGAAAGTTGGGGTTGACATTGACCGAACGGATTTTATGGCTAAAATCCGAGGAGTGATAGTTTATCCTGGACATGTTGAGGCTATACTTAGCGGTTTTCCAGAGTTGACTGGAAGATGCCAAATAATCGTGGACAAACGCACACCGAAACAGGAAGCTACGTTGAAAGTGGAAATGAGCAAAGTTCCTTCTGAGGTTGTGCAAAAATCTGTTAAGGAGAAATTAATCGAGGAGGTTAAGAACAGGGTAGGTGTTACCTTTAATGAGGTTATTTTTGTTCCTAACGGATCTTTTGAGGGAAAGTTTAGGAAAACCATCGTCATAACTTAGGCTTTTTCGTGTTGAGGTAAAAATATGATAGTTTGTCTTTCTGCTTCCCATAAAAAGGCAAGTTTGCCCATGCTTGAGTCATTGAATATTCCGAATGAAGCGGAGTTTATGAAAAAGTTTTGCTCTGAGGGCTCAGTTCAGGAATGTATTCTTTTACAAACTTGCCACCGCGTTGAAATTTACTTTGTTATACGGGATTCGGATAAGGAAGAGATCATAAATAAGGTGTTGAAGTTTTGGAGTGTAAAGGTCGGAATCAGCTTAGATATCTTAAACAAAACGGTTGAAATCTATTATGGAAGGGAAGCCCTAACTCACCTTTTCTTTTTGGCTTCCGGGCTTGAATCCATGGTTTTAGGAGAAGACCAAATTCTTGGGCAAGTGCGCTCGGCTTATGTGAGGGCGAAAAAGCTTGGATCGACTGGTTTAATTCTTGAGAAGGTTTTTATGAAGGCTGTGAACATCGGCAGGCGTGTGAGAACCGAAACGGCCATCAATGAAAGACCGGTTTCCATCAGCTCGGTTGCCGTTGACCTTGCTGAAAAAGACCTTGGAAACCTAAGGCTTGTCACGGCTTTGGTTATAGGCGCTGGAGAAGCGGGCTCTATCGCTGCTGAAAACCTTAGGAAAAAAGGCGTTAAAACAATTTTCATCGCTAACAGAACTTTTGAGAAAGGCCTAGAGCTTGCTTCAAAGGTGGGTGGCGAAGCTGTAAGGTTTGATGAGGTATTGCAAGTATTGCCTAAAGTGGATTTGGTTATTGCTGCTGTGTCTGTTGATAAGCCCATTTTAAAGGCTAAACAGATTAAGGCGGTGCTGGCTGAAAGCGGATTTAAGAAAGCGTTATATGTTGTTGATATTTCGCAGCCGAGGGCTTTTGATGAAAAAGTTGGACTGCTTCAAGGTGTGACGCTTAAAAACATCGAGGATTTAAAGGCTGTTGTAGAAGAGAATTTGAGAAGTAGGCTGGTTGAGGCTGAAAAGGCGAAGAAGATTGTTTTTGAGGAGCTTGAAAGGTTTGAGCGTCAGCTTGCCAAGCTTTATGTTGAACCTATGATTTCGGAAATTTACAGAAAA
>QMYO01000192.1 GCA_003662715.1 Candidatus Bathyarchaeota archaeon
ACATCCTTACGCCAAATACTCTGAATGCTAAAGCCTACAAACAAGCCAATAGAAATAACCGCTGAAAGAAGCGCTATTACCGTCCACTTTTTCCTTCTTTCCATTTTTAATTCTTCCTTTTAATGTTCGTCATAAGAATCACTATATATATCCGGTTTGGACGTAGCCACTTCACGTTTTCTTTCCCTCCCTTTTGTGTTTGTTTCTTCGTTTTATTGTGAGGGCGCTTATGGAGGTTGTTGCTAGGATGGCTAGGGCTGTTAGTATGTAGGTTCCGTGGGCTTCGATGAAGCTTGGCCTGGTAGCTTCTTCAGCGACCTGTACCGCTTGGTCAGCCCTTATCATGGCCTGTTGGTAGTAGAGTTTGTGGTAGTCATTCCAAGTTTCTTCTAAGAGGGTTTGCGCTTCTTCTAGTCCTTTGATTCTTCCTTCTTGCTGTGCCCTTTCTATGGCTCCTATCGCCTTTGAAATAATGTCCTCCGCCGCAGTTCTCATCGCAACTACGTAGAGGGCTGAAGCCGTTCCAGCATAACTACGATAAAAGTCGCTGTCGGTTGGATTACGGTCGGAGTCATAGGTTTGATAAGTTCCGATATGAATATAAAAACCAAAAGTAGCTGTATCGTTGCCAAAAGCAAACTTAATAATGGCGCCTGTAAGGTAGTCTTCACCCCACAGAGAAAGTAACGGCCACCTCTCAAAATCCGAAGCATTCAACGGATTCCCATGCTCCACCCAAAAGGCGTCTTCAAGTTTTGGCCATTGTGAGGAAAGAGCATATCCCGCCCCTATATCCAGTCCAATGAGTTCTGTTTTGAGGAGTGCTGGTCTGCATGTGATGTTTGGTTTTCCTATGTGGATCATTAGCTGTTGTAGGCCTTCTTCACCCAGAAATGTTTCTCGGCGTTCTTGGTGCCAGGCGTATTTGAAGGGGTAGCCAGCCGTGTGAACCCATGTTATGTTTCTGTGGAGCATGGCCTCGGCTATCTCGTCTATCCATTCCTCCTCCGCGTAGCCGGCGGGCACTGGTACGGTTTCTCCGTGGGCGTTAACTATTATTGCTTGGCGGCTGTTTTCAACTACTTGTCTGTACTGGGTCCAGTTGGTTATCACGGTGGCTTCTATGTTGAGCTTTATCCTGCCATATACGCCTGGATCAATGCGGAAGATGTAGCATCCGTCGCGGAGTAAGCTTGTGTTGCATGCGTGTAGGGCGCCTTTAACTGCTCTGCTTAGGTTGCTGACTTCGTGGCTGTTAACGCCGTCTAGTGCCACAATGTAGACTTTTATGGAGGCCTCGCCGAAGCCCACGTAGCTAGGAGGTGTATAAAAGAGGAAACCATTAACTTGAACCGCCACACAAGCATAAACCATCATCAAAAACGTCATCAACAACAGGAGTTTTCCCTTTTGCTTCAACTCCAAAACCACTTAAACAATATACTCAAAAACTACTTAAAAATTTCTCCTAGTTCCAGAGGAGCCTAATTGGCGCCGGGGAGGGAATTTCAGCACTAATTTACTGGTAAATTTTATGAAGTTTTATGATGGAGTTGTAGAAAAATTGGGGTTATTTTATGGTTTGGTAGTGTCCTTCTATGTAGATTATGAATGTTCTTGTTTTGTTGTTTGGCTGGTTTGGTAGTGTGAAGTAGATTTGTATTTGTTGGCCTGGCAGTAGTTCTGCATAAATTTGGTCGTTTAGGAGTAGTTTGTATGTTATTTTTCCGTTTTCTGAGTGCTTTGTTAGGATTGGCGGTGTTGTGTAGACTTGAATGTTTTGTTGGGGTGAAGTATCTAAGCCTACATAATCTATTTTGTGTATTCCAGTGAAGTATAGGCGTATTTTTAGTGAGCCATCTGGGTTCGGCAAGTATTGGCTTAAGTCAACTATTAGGGTTGACCAATGATAACGCGTTCGTAGTATGGCTGTGTCTATCCATCCGCCAGTTTCATTTAAAATTTGCACATGTATACATGTTTTCTCCTTCCATTCTAGGTTTGTTCTCAAAATCAGCTTTGCGGCTTGGCTTACATCCAAGCTTCCAAAATCTATTAGGAGCCAATCGCCGGGATATCCTCGATAATAGTTATCGTCTGGCTCAAGCAGCCAATGCAGCCAGCTATCGCCATAACTGTCTACGGCTGAAATCGGCGGGTTAGGATCAGTATAGGTCAGGATGCGGCCTTCCGATGTCACAGCAACCCCAACATTCGAATCGTGATCAATCACTAACAACCTCACCTGGTCTAGATAGGAGTGCTCATTCTCGAATTCGCCAAGCATAATGGAGTATACTGAAAAGCAATCGCCAACATAGTGCGGAGCCATAGCCTGCTCCAATCTATAAAAATCTTCCACATCTGCACCACCGTTAACCTCACACGATCCCAAAACATTGTTGTCTAAAACGTAAGCCAAACCATTCCATGTATAAACATAAGGGCATCCTCCTCCGCTGCCAACCCACCTAAAGTAAGCCTTCAAAGTATGGTCTGAGTCTACTAAAACTTGTATAGGGTTGTCGTATTTCTTCACTCCGTCGAGAATCCAGTAGTCGAAAGAATAGCCATCATCCGGCTCGGCGTAAACCAGTATATATGTGCCATAGTGGTAAGTGTAGGTTCCGGGAGATGGATCGGTAGTGCCGCCTGTTGAGGTAGAGATGGATAATGTATGTTTCCTCCCCAGATAAGTCTGTTTCGCTAGATCTCCTTGCCCGTTTGTATCAAAACAATCTTCACCGTTTTTGAATGTTGGAAGACCATCGCCATCGTCATCAAACCATGGTGTTTCGTCCATTGGGATGCCGGAGGGGCACGTATTGTGTCCGACAGCATAGCGGGCTTCGTCATGGTTCCAAGCATAATGCCACGCCTCCCAAAGTGATACGTAACCATCATCGTTATAATCTGCATCTACGGCAATATCCGTATGAACAACTTCATGAGTCGTGACATCATAGTATGCTCTTTCCCCATGCAATGCGTCTATGAAGGCTTCCGACCACTCAGAAAAGCCGTAACCAGGATCCCCCATTTTTTCCTTTGTGTCAGAGTAATAGGAATACCAACTTTCGTTGGTTGAAGTCATGATTATTCTGTTAGGGCCGCTGAGATCATCGATTAAGCCTCCGCTAAAGCAGCATTGCACAACAAGGACTATTCGTCCTTTCACATAGTTAAGATCAGTTGCAAGCTCATCATCCCAATAGTAATCATAAACTCGCGCACCCTTTTCGGTTTCAATACAGAGAGCCTCGTCGATTCCCACCCAATGTCCATTTTCTTTTATTTCATCACCCTCATCGATGTATCCACTTGTACTTGTATCATATCTTCCTCCTTCCTTCTTACCGTATTTCACATTATACCCTGCCCCATGACCACTAAAGTATATGAAGACTATGTCGTTTTCATCAGCCCACTCTGCGAGGGTAATTCTGATTGCATATCTTACCGTCACCTTATTTGCTACATCATTGACTCCTGGGCGGTCATAATTTACATCTAAATAGATGATTCCGTCAACTTGGTAATGCTCTGTCAATACGTGGTACATATATTGAGTATCATTTGAGCAAGTGGCCTGTGAGTCCCCGGAAATTAGGAGAGCCCATACTTCCACGGGATTTACTTCCTCTGCAAGCACCGTAGGTACATTTAGAATCGAGGCGAAGATAAGCAACAAAAGTGCTAATTTCATAAATTTTTTCCGCGTCGCATTTTATCCCTCTATGGTGAACTGTACTATATTGCTTTTGATAGGACTTGTTTCGTTGAATAGCTTGACTTGAACGTTGTATGTTCCGGGCGGAAGCAAGGGGTAATTATCATCTATGATCTTGAAGCTGCCATCAGGTCCCGTAATGTCGGAGGTTCCGGCGGATATCTTCCCTTCTTGGTTAGTGACTATTGAGCTGACGTATTTGTATGCTGCTGGTGGATGTATTTTTCCTTCAATTATGATTACTTGGACCGTCTCTTCAAAAGGAGTATCGGGATGTTTTATTCTTTCTGAAATGTTTACGCTCGTTATTTGAATTTCGTATATCGGGGGTTGCAGCGTGCCTGTTTCATCGATGTCTATCTTCAAGTGGAAGGAAACAGTTCCAGAATCTGCTTTTCCGAAGTTTATGGTTATTGGAATGTAGGCTGTCGAGTTTTCGGGCTTAACCATAACTTCAGCAACTACTAACCTGTAGGGTCCAAAAGTGTATCCCTCGCTTTGATTAAAGGTGCATGTAAAGACTTTACGTGGAGGACATAGTATTGGTTCAATTGATCTACTAGAATTATCTGAATATAACTTAATACCCTTCCCCCAATAGAACAGTTGCCTATCAGAAGCATTGAAAAATAAAGTTAACACGTAGTCTGGGCTATATTCAGTGATGTTAACTTTTACTAGTAGGTTAAGTAGTTCCGCAGTCTTGTTGTTCCACGTGTAGCTTTCGAACCATGCGAGAACGTCCATCCTTAAGGTTCCGTTGACAATGTCCTGTTCCTCGGGTCCCCAAATGAACGTGAACCTCATAGGCGAAACATCCTTACGCCAAATACTCTGAATGCTAAAGCCTACAAACAAGCCAATAGAAATAACCGCTGAAAGAAGCGCTATTACCGTCCACTTTTTCCTTCTTTCCATTTTCCTGCACTTCGCATGAATTTTATTGCACAAAGTGATTA
>QMYO01000193.1 GCA_003662715.1 Candidatus Bathyarchaeota archaeon
ATCCTAAATAAGCGACCGTTCAAAAGAAGAAATACCTTATTCCTTGCCCTGTAATATTTTAGCGGCTTCCACGGCGTAATAGGTCAAAATCATGTCCGCACCAGCCCTTTTAATAGAACTTAAAGTTTCTATAAGTAAATCTTTCTCGTTTACGTGTGCATACTCGCTTAGAAGTTTTATCATCGCGTATTCGCCACTGACTTGATAGGCAGCTATGGGAATAGTCGGGTACTTCTGTTTAACCCTAAATATATGGTCTAGATTTGTTAACGCTGGCTTAACAATGACTATGTCGGCGCCTTCGCTTATGTCTAAATTAACCTTCTGCATGAACATCTTCTCATTAATGATATCGGTTCTGAACTTGCTTGAATCAACTCCCCGTCTCGGAGTCTTAGCTAAAGTCACAGCCTCGAAGAACGGTCGGAAAAGACAACTATCAGTCTTAACGTAAGTCATTATGGCTACATCGTCAAATCCTTCCCTGTCTAGGGCAGCCCTTATATGCCTAACCTGCCCATCACACATAGCCGCAGGCGCAACAACATCAGCCCCAGCCTCAGCATGAGCCACAGCTATTTTCCCAAGCATTTCAGCAGTCTTCTCATTTAACACTTTATCCTTTTCTAAGTAGACGCAGGATTCGCTCAAAGTATAATCACATAGGCAAACATTAGATACAAGCAATAAATCTTCACCTAACTCCTTTTTCAACTTCTTGAAAATCTTAACGTGAAAGGCATTTTTCTGTAATGCAACCGAACCATCATCATTCTTTCTCTTAACTATTCCAAACACCATAATCGCGGGTATCTCAAGCTCAACAACCTCATTGCAAACATCTACACAGTCATCAAGCGAATAGTATCTTTGACCTTTCATTGATTGGATTTCACACTTTTTTTTATCTTCCCTTATAAATATCGGATATATCAAATCGCTTGAAGTTAATTCACAAGGCCTAACCATGCGAATCATTTGTTTTGATCTTTTTATTCTTGTTGTTGCCGTCATTTTTGACCACTACTTCTAGTGAATTGATAATAGTTTGACGATTTTTCTCAGCCACTTTCTTAAATTTATTGTTCTAACCAATATGAACTCCAAATCCTCCTCGTCTTCGTTCCAAGCAGTGTGCACAGTGTTTGAGGGGATGAATATAACATCTCCTTTTTTAACAAGCATCATTTTATCTCCTATTCGCATGATGCCTTTTCCGTTTACAAATACATAAACTTCCTTTTGCGGATGCTTATGTGGATGGATTTTCATGCCTTTCTTAAGATAACCCCATACAAGTTCATCAAGGTATCCTTCGATTTCTTTAGTGAAAATGTGAGTTCCAAAAATGGTTCCCTTACAACCCAAGCCGGCTTTGTTTTTATCAAATTTTTTAAGCATAACATAGGTCTCCTAATTTCCACCTATACTACGAACTTTGCTCTTGATAATAAACTTTGTAATAAAGTAAATTCCCATACCTATTTGTGGCAACTCTTTAACAAACGTTTGGCAGAATTTCAACAATCTATGCCTTTTTGCTGTTGCGATAAGTCTGTTAAGTCGACTGGTGTAAAGAAAAATCCCGTATAAATAGCGTTGTGCTTCTTTCATGTCTTCCCCTGAAAAATTTGGTAAAGCCATTACTGGCTGAGAGGTAGTATATTTGCTCCAATCTTCGGTGATTAGCCAGTTTCTATTTTTTGCCAGAGAAAAGAGCTTAGTTCCAGGATAAGGCGTTATTATAGAGATAGCCACATCATCTGGCTTTGTTCTTCTTATGATTTTTGCAGTGTTTTTTATAGTTTTCCAGTTTTCTCCAGGTAACCCTACAATAAAATTGGCTTCGATAAGAACTCCTTCTTCATGGAGATGATAAATTACTTCTTCTATATCATTAACTGTGCATCCCTTTTTCCCAATCGTAGATAATAATTGCGGATCTCCTGTTTCAACTCCTACTTGAATTCTGGTACAACCTGCTCTTTTCATCGTTCTTATAAGATGTTGAGATAGCTTTTTTACATGAGTTTCGCAAGCCCATGTCACTTCCAATTTGCGGTCAACAATTTCCTTACATATTTTTTCTACTCTCTTAGGAATCATCGTAAAAACTTGGTCATGAAACCAGAATGTTCGTATGTTGTAGTTTTTCACCAGATACTCCATTTCATCCACTACTTTTTTTGGTGACATTGCACGCCATCGACCAAAAATAACTGGATATGGACAGTAAGGACAGTTAAAGTTGCATCCTCGGCTACTTAGTAATGTGAAAAAGTTTACCGTTTTATTTTTGGAGCCTTCTTTGAGGAAATAGGACTCTCTAGCTTGATACTTTTTCATATCTAGCAGATGATAGGCAGGAAGGGGGAGAGCATTTAAGTTTTTTTCAGAACTAACATAGGGATTATGAATGATTTTTGGCGACTTAAATGATATCCCTTCAACATCTTTAAGGTTTCCATTACTTGACAGGGTTTTTATAAGGCTAAAGATCGTAAATTCGAGTTCATCTCTTACCACGATGTCTAAATCGCCTTTTAAGAGAACGATTTCTGGCAATACCTTACACAGAGAACCCCAACCAACATAAATAACATTTGGAAAATGATTCTTGATTTTGGATATGATTTTTAAGTTATTTCTAAACGATGGTAAAGATATTCTGCTAATGATAATTTCCGGGTTTATCCTCTTCAAATTCTGAAGTAACAACTTATCGGAGTCTCTTTTAACTTGTGCATCAACAATGCTCACTTCATGTCCTTTCATCTCTACTATAGAAGCCGCATAAGCATCGAAAAGCGGCGGGAATATGATATGCTTCTGATTCTTTCTAAAAGGAAAAGCTGATCCGAAACCGCCGCAATAATCTTTGTAAACGTAGACTCCTGGTGGATCCGGCAAATTTAAGAAGAGAATTCTCATTTTCTCACCTAAACTTATTTCGTATGATCCTTGGAAGTTTACGTAAGAACTTTGGAACATTTGAGAATAAAATTTTGCTTAGTGCGAGAAAGTTGAGATTGAATAGAGCATCTAATAGTTCCTTTTTTTGCTTATTAATTGCATATTGCAAATATAGGTAATGATGAGCCTCCCTCATATCATCTGCTGTAAAGTTTGGCATGCTAAATACTGGCTCAAATAATGTGTATTTGCTCCAATCCTTTGTTAATAACCAACCATTTTTTTCGGCCATTGTATAAAGGGGAGACCCTGGATAGGGCGTAACTATCATAGCTGTGAGAATATCTGGATTAATTTTTTTAATCAGTTCAGCACTCGTTTTTATGCTATCCCAAGTTTCACCAGGAAGGCCTACCAGAAAGTTTGTTTCGAGGATTATTCTTTCCTTCTTAATAGCCTTGGCAGTCTTTACAATTTTTTCTATGGTTAACCCTCTTTTTCCAACAGTCTTAAGCAGTATTGGATCCCCTGTTTCTACTCCAACCTCTAAACGGCCACATCCCGATTCTTTCATTTTCTTCAAAACTTTAGGCTTAAGCGTATCAATTCTGGTTTCAGTAGCCCAGTGAATATCTAATCTTCTTTCAATTATTTCATCGCAAAGTTGTATTGTTCTTTTCGGTATCATGCTAAAAGTTTGATCATGAAACCATATGGTGCGAATGTTATATTTTCTCACTAAAACTTCAATTTCGTCTACAACTTTTTCTGGCGAACGCCCTCTCCAAGGACCATAAGTAACAGGGTATGGGCAGTAAATGCAGTTAAAAGAACAGCCTCTGCTTCCCGAGACCGAAAAGAACGGTATAAACTTCTCTTTTGATCCACCAAAAATATAATGCGATTCTTGAGTCACATATTTTTTCATGTTCAAAAGGTGATAAGCTGGAACAGGAATAGCATCTAAATTTTTATTAAAAGGACGGTTTGCAGTATGGGAAATCTCTCCGTTTTTCTTGAGAGAAATTCCGAGTACATTTTCTATTTTATCTTTTTCATATGCCCTTATAAATTCTGGTAGGATATCTTCAAGTTCGACTGCCCTAAAAACAATGTCGAGTTGACTTTCTCTCAGAACATTTTCAGGAAAAACCTTACATATTCCACCCCATCCGATGAGAACAATGTCGGGGAACAATTCTTTTATTTTAGCCATTATTTTTAAGTCATGATAATAAGAGGGTAAGCAGATTCTACTGATTATTAAGGATGGATTCTTTTTTTCTATTTCTTTTAAAATTTCCTCAACTTCTATATTTGGAGACTGGCAATCGAGTATTCTAACTTCATGTCCTTCATTTTCTAGAATTGATGCAACATATGCTTCATATATTGGTGGATAAACCTCATATTTATGTTCTGGATTAGGCATGACAAAAGAGGAGCCGAATCCAGCTGCGTGAAAACGAAAAACGTGAATCCCCGGAGGATCAGGCAGACTAATTAGTAGAACTTTCATACTCGTCCTTCCATAAGGCTACTAGATCTTTTCTTTCAGAAAGTCTTGCAACTTGTTCAAGATGTTTAAGCTGAATTTCCTTGGGTATTAGTTGGATGTTCTTTGGTAGTGATGAATAATTTTTTACTAGATACTGTAGCGCTAAAATGCCCAAGGAGAAAACAACATCCATCGTTTCAGTGTCTGTCCCTGAAGCTAGAATAAGATTTATCGGAAAACCTTGGGCAATTTCATATATATATTTGTAATTGTTCA
>QMYO01000194.1 GCA_003662715.1 Candidatus Bathyarchaeota archaeon
ATCAACAGCTTTGTAGAAGAATACTCCCAAAAGCTGGGAGAAAAACCAAACAAAATATGGATAAGAATACAAACTACAAAGTGCGCAACATGCTCAAACAACAGAAACCTTAGTTTCAATCCAAAACTTGTATGTTTACCAGAAAAACTAATAAAATATGTAGTCCTCCACGAAATGCTACACCTAAAACACAAAAGACATAACATCTATTTTTGGGGGGAAATAGAAAGAGAATTTCCAAACTACAAAGAAATGGAAACAAAATTGTTAGAATACTGGTTCCAAACAGAAATACTCCTAAAAAACTTGTCAATTAACAGTATGTAGGGTACTGCCAACAAAATATGCAGGGCTAAAAAACCTTTTGCTTGAGGCCTACCGATTTTCAAATTCTTTCCACTAGTATAGGATTCTAATTTCTTGTAACGTATCAACAGCAAATGCTTTTATTTTCTTTTTTGGAGAATATTTGCTCGATTGGTGCCCTATATTGGAGAACAATTTATTCAACGAATTTGGCAAGGCTGGGGTAGATGAAGATATCGAAAAAGTCAAGCCTTTAATCGAAGAAATTATAGCTCAACAGAAGGTTGTAACTGATAGAGAGTTGAAGGTAAGGCTCGAAGATACATTCTTTCCTTGGGTTGTAGGTAGAGCCTTGATTGCTATGGAGAAAGAAGGAATAGTGCGCAGAGTTGGTTATGCAGGAAGGAGAATGAAAGGGATTCCTGAATCGTTTTTTACTCTTTCTCACTTTAAATATAGTGAAATTGTAGGAATAATAATGGAAAAAAGAGATGTGAGCAGGGACATTAATGCGATTTTAACACGACGTTCTCCTGCAGGAGAACACGCAGAAGAACTCTTTCGGAAGGCATTTGAATCGTTAAATTTTAAGATTCATAAGAGAGATGCCTCTGAATTTCGAGGGAGGAGTGTAAAGGGGGTTAAAGGTAAGGAGCCTCCGAATTTGGATTTTATTGTAGAGCGTGATGGCGTCGTATATGGCGTTGATATCAAGAATTGGATAAGATATGAATATGAAACTCGTAGTGATGTTATTTTCAAAGTTAATTTGGCTCTTCAACTCAAGATTGTCCCTTTTATTATAGCGAGGTATGTAGACAAAGACACTTTATACCGGGAAATAATTTGTAAAGGGGGCATTTGCTACCGGTACAAAACTTTACTAATTCCTCCATCATTTGATTCATTGGCGATGAAGGCTGTACGTATTCTCGGCTACCCTGTATTGGCTACCGATTGGTTGCCTAAATTTAAAGTTGATTGGATAAAAAAATTGCATGAAGGATTTCTTTCGAGGAAATGCTGATTGATTCGGGTTTTAATGTTTTTTTGGGTTTTGTATGTGGGCTAAGGGTTTTTTACACAGCGTATATTCCTTAGACTCTATGAATACATATCACTCCATGTTCTTTTTGTTGTAATGCTTATAGCGGTCATTAGTTTTGGTGATAATGGTTATGGCTTTTTGGCAAACAGTATGGATCTTGGTTGCATATGCTTGTGATAACTGCTTTTAAATTGCCTTGTGCTGTGGGTGGAAAATTCTTATGGAACATAGACGTTAATTTTATGGGAAATGTTGAGAGAAAGTAAATTGGTAAAGGCAATTGAAAACTACTTTCTTAGGAATTATGATGTTTCTCGTATGACTATGGCTGAAGCGACAGATTTGAGGTTTAAAAGACCGGATCTCCTGTTCATTCAAGCACGACGGGACTGCCTTCATGTCATTGAAGTAGAATCCACTATTTCAAGAGCCTTCTCTGATCATCACGGCTTTAAACAACTGTCAAAGTATAAGGGGAACTATAAGTGGTTAGCCCTTCCCTACGATGAGTATTTGAAAGCCCCTGAACGAGTAGATAGAGAATGTAACAGAAGAGGTATTGGATTAATCCTGGTTTCTGGAATAAAACACCTCAGAGTTTGGGAAGAGATTCAACCAACATATAGACGTGGAGATTTTCTTAGATACTATCCGGAAGCAGAGCAAGAATGGTATGAGTAATAGGCAACTGGTTCTAAAACCACATATAGCAGTGATTTTCAAGCCTTTTGTCATAATTTTTCACATCGTCGCTCAGATAATTTCTCTTAAACACCATTAGCAGAAAAAAGAATAGATGTGTTGACCATTATTGTTTTTCGAACACCTTGTATCGCTGTAAAACCCGCAGACTGATTTTATTATATTATTTTTGCTTTGCATAGAAATTAGAATTGGCTAATTTTTATATAAGTCTAATTGATATAATCACAGAGAATTCTTTCATAAGTTTTATAAAATTTTAGAATTTAACATATATCTTTCTGTTGTAAACTAAGAGAAGTAGAAGGGAGAGAAAAATATGAACAAACGTATTGCTCTTGTCATGATTTTCATGATGTTATCACCGACATTTCTAGTCTTGACTGTAGCTCAAGCCTCGCCTTTAACAACTGATTTAATTGATGACGGTGACTTTGCGGAGTGGCCTGGTCCGTGGGCATATAGTAAAAGTGATGATTTGAGTATAGGGCATAGCACGTTTGGGAATCCAGATAACTCTCTTTGGGTGTTCGCTAGTTTTCAAGCTAGCGGATTACAGACGCTTGTACTATCCCAACAAATAGGAATAATTTCTGGAACCTACGACACAGCTACCATGTCAGTGGATTATTATGCCAGCCAAGGTGCAGTTTGGGACTTCGAATGGTATTTCGAGATATCATGTGGTTCTGACGTATACACAAGCCCAATTTACAGCGTGGAGCAGGGACTTAGTTGGCGGAGTTCGGTCGATTCAAACAGTAAATTACTGTCTTTCCTTAACGATCATGCTGGTAAGCAGGCAACTTTCAATTTTAACATTAGAATATTCCCGGATGTAACAAATAGAGAGATCTATTTTGATAACATTAGGTTGCAAGTCTCACTAACTGAACGGAAATATTTACTTGAAATTGAAATTAGTTCATTTTATGTAAAACGAGATTTCGATCCATTGCTTAGGCCAGGAGCAGCAGATCCTAACTTTAAATTCAACATTATGGGGTTTGATGATGATTATGATCCTAATACTGACTCAGATGACGACTGGTTCATAGCACCATTTGACGCAGGTTTCGTTCAGAAGTTGTTTTATGGAGGGTATGATATTGACATAGGAGACGACGAACTCTATCAACAATATCCCGGTCCAATCTATATCCCTAAACAAGAGTTAACTCTACCTTTGGAGCTAAAAATAGAAGTATGGGATAATGATTTCGCTGGGCTTCATGATCTGATGTTTAGCTGCTTTATAACAATAGAAGAGTTGCCTTTTGAAGGCAGTTTCGAGAATGATGGGTTTTACATGGAAGTTAACGTCAGAGCAGTTTCTAAGATAGCCTTAAACAGAGTTCCTGCAGGTCAAGAAGATCTATGGTATTGGTATGAAATTGATGCCGACAAAGTGAAGGATGAATATGTTACAGGACTTCAATTTCTACATGGAATGACTATCAATGCATGGAGTGCTGAAGGGTATCATTCAAACGACTTTGACCAATCAATAGAAAACTTAGCACGTACTGGAGTAAATTGGGTGGCTTTCACTGTCTTCTGGTATATGAAAACCTATAACGATACGTACATTCGCAGAACAAATAAAACAGCCTCTGATTCATCGTTGAAGTACGCTATTCAAAGGGCCAAAGATCTTGGACTAAATGTTATGCTCAAACCTATGATAGATGTAGAAGATGGTAAGTGGAGAGGAGAGATAGCACCTAGCGATTGGGCGAAGTGGTTCGAAAACTACAGGGTTTTCATAAATTATTACGCAGATTTTGCGCAAGCCAATAATGTTGATTTATTCGTAATAGGAACGGAGTTGACTTCGTCTCAGCCAATGGTAAAAGATTGGGAGGAAGTTATAGACGATGTCAAGGCGCGTTTCAGTGGCAAAATAACGTATGCCGCAAACTGGGACGCATTTGATACAACAAATGTAAAGTTTTGGGACAAACTTGATTATGTTGGCGTTGATGCCTATTTTCCATTAACTGGTCTACTAGAGCCAACCGTACAGCAGTTAAAGAATGCTTGGTATTATTCTACGGCACCTGGCTGTATTGGAAGAAACTGGGTAAATGAATTGCATAATGTATTCCAGGAAACGGGTAAAAAAATCGTATTCACGGAGATCGGATATACAAGCCAAAATGGGACTAATATGCAACCCTACCAATTGAATGTGTCGAATCAGTTTGATGGTGAAGAACAAGCAGATTGTTATACAGCCGCATTTGAAGTTTTTAGGGATAAAGCTTGGTTTGCGGGCTGGTTCTGGTGGGCGTGGGAAATTGATCCGGAAGCAGGTAAAGAGAACGATCCTAAAACACATTTGGGGTATACCCCCCAAAATAAGAAGGCTGAAAATGTCATCATGAATTATTCTCCATCAGACTTCTCAAATGTCCGCGTTGCTGTGATTGATACTGGAATAAATCCAGACATTGAAAACTTGCGGCATCGAATAGTCTTTTGGAAAGATCTAGTTGATGATAAGAAAAATCCGTATGATGACATCGGACATGGAACAGAGGTGGCCTCTATCATAACTGGTTGCACAGCTGGAGTTGCATTGAACGTTGAATTAATCGTTATCAGAGTCCCACATTCAGGTTGGC
>QMYO01000195.1 GCA_003662715.1 Candidatus Bathyarchaeota archaeon
CTTTTCCATTGCTCGTAGTCGTATAACTCCGGTTGTGGTTTCTTCGGTGCCTCCTTTCATGTTCTTTAGAGCTTCGGTTCGTTCTTTGTGGATTGTGCCTACTAGGTCGGCGCCGTCGTCTAAAGTGATTGTGGGCTTGTGGTCGATTACCTTGTTAACACACCAGTAGTATTCTTCGGTGGTTTCGCCTCTCCAAGCGTATACGTTGATTTCTTTTTCTGCGAGTGCTGCTGCCACTTCGTCTTGAGTTGATAAGGGGTTGGAGCCGCAGAGGGCAACTTCTGCTCCTCCTGCTGTGAGGGTTTCTACGAGTACTCCGGTTTCGCTGGTTACGTGTAAACATGCTCCTAGAGTGATGCCTTTGAGGGGTTTTTCTTTTTCAAATCGCTGTTTAATCTGGTTAAGAACTGGCATGTGCATGGATGCCCATTCTATGAGAAGTTTTCCTTGAGGAGCTAAACTTTGGTCTTTAACCTTGAAACTTGCCATTTTAAATCACCTGTGTAGTTTAATGACTGATTATTTAACTATTGAGCTAAGCCGGGTTAGGAGTTTTTCCTTTGTTTTTTCCGCCATCTCCATAACCTTGTGAATGTCTACTGTTTTGACTTCTCGATTTTCCATGACTATTTTGCCTTTAACCAAGACAGTGTCCACATCCGCCGCCCTCGCTGAGTACACAAGATGACTAACTTCATTGTAGAGCGGGTATAGATGAGGCTTTTTGAAATCAACTATAACCAAGTCCGCGTCCTTTCCAGTTTCAATCGACCCTATTTGGTGGTCCCAGAGCAACGCCTTGGCGCCCTCCACAGTTGCCATCCGCAAAACCTGCTCAGCCGACAGCAAAGTTGGATTCTTATTAACGCCCTTATGGAGGAGCGCCGTCACCTTCATAACCTCAAACATGTCAGCGTTGTTGTTGGAGCAGGGGCTGTCGGTGCCTAAGGCAACAGTAACACCAGCGTTGAGCAGGTTGGGCACGGGGCTAACGCCGGATGCTAACTTGAGGTTTGAGAGGGGATTATGGGAAACCTTGACTCCTTTCTCCTTCAGGATTTTGATGTCTTTTTCGGAAAGCGAAACACAGTGCACAGCAATGACATCGTTCCCCAGCACTTTCAGAGAGTTAAGATACTCTACTACGCTGCCTTTAAAAGAAACGTTAAAAGCTTCACGTATCTTTTCAGGTTCATCTTCGGTTTCAGCAACATGCATATGCCATATGATAGGCGAGTCTGGCGAACCATACTTCGCATTCAACTCTTTAGAGATGGTTCTCAGCTCCATCATGTACTCGGGGTCAACGGTGTAAGCGGCATGCGGGTCCACGCTCACTCGAATAAGCCCGTTTGCTTTGCCGTGCCACTCTCTAGCTAAAGCGTTCAGCGCCATTCTGTCCTTGTCTTTTCTCCATGAAAAACATACATGACCAACCACGCCTCTAAGTCCAGCCTTGGCGAATGCCTCAGCTTCATTGCCACCTTCCAAGTAGTGGTACATGGTGTTCACGGTGGTTGTTCCGCCCATGATAGATTCAACAGCGGTGAGAAGCGCACCCACATAAATGTCATGTCCTGTCATGTGCTTTTCTAGGGGCCATACCCAGTTTTCCAACCATTCATTAAGCGGATAATCGTCAGCATAGCCTCGTAGGAGACTCATGGCAGCGTGTTGATGAGTATTCACTAAGCCAGGAATCACAACCTTGCCTTCTGCGCTGATTTTTTCGTAGTGGGAATACTTTCGTTTTAGCTCAGCGCTTTTACCAACATCCACGATACGCCCGTTTTCAACTATGATTGTGCCGTTTCGAATGGTTCCTTTACTACCCATCGTTACTATGGTTCCGCCTTCTATCCTTAAAGCTGTCAATGTTAATCAACCCTTAAGAGTTGGAGTTTTCAAAATTTAAGAACTATTCTTTGTGGAAGCTGGAAGCTACGAGGAGGGTTATTCCCGCCGTGAAAAGGATTGCCTCAATGAATTCGTGGTTGGCGATATCTCTTAAGTCGAGGGGTCTTCCAGTGATGTAGATGTGATGGATAACAATAAGCAAACCTATAAGAATGAGTAGGATTCCCAGCGTTTTACTTCTGTTCATATCTCTCTCGTAGAAAGGTAAAGCTGTGAAGTATTATTTAAGCCATGATGCAATATATTAACTTCACTTTCATTTTAAGTCAATTAATTGAGATGTTAGAAACATGCCAACGCTGCAGATAGACCAACTAAAAAAATATCTTTCCTCTGTTTACAAGACGGATGTTGAAATCCGCTCTGTTGGCGAGTTAGGAAAGAAGATAGAGAAGCCGACGAAGAAGAAGGAGTTAAAAGCCTTTGGATATGGAATCCCCTACCTCATCGAGTTAGTTGTTAAAGGAGAACAGAGAAGAGTAGTATTGGAAACTATGCGTCCAGGCGGTTTTGGACATGACCACTTCTCTGACCGAGCGCAGGTGCTCCTATGGCAACACTCTGCCTTCAACAAGCTTCCCAAACACGTTCGCTCCATCGACGTAGGAGCATTCACCTCTAACGGAACACTGAAGTCGCTAGGAGACTGCGCTGAATTTTTCATCGTAACTGAGATGATAGAGGGACAACTGTATCATTTGGATTTGGACAGAATAAAGAAAGAAAAAAGCCTAACTCAGCTGGACAAAGACCGTTGCCAAGCTCTTTCAGATTACATTGCCCAAGTTCACGCTGTAAAAAAGGATGCGCCTGAACTTTACGTGAGGCGCATAAGAGACCTATTAGGACACGGGGAAGGCATCATGGGCTTAACCGACAGCTACCCGTCTGGACTGGATTACATCAGCGATGAGGACTTATGTGAAATCGAAAAAACCTGCGTGGAATGGAGGTGGAAACTGAAGCGTCGATATGCGCATAGATGCTCCCAAGTTCACGGCGACTATCACCCATGGAACGTGCTGTTCAGAACTGGCACAGACTTCACAATGCTTGACCGTAGCAGGGGGGAGTGGGGTGACCCAGCAGACGACATCAGCGCCATGAGCATTAACTACCTTTTCTACTCCTTACAGACTTATGGAAAGCTTACAGGACCCTTTGAAACGTTGTTCAACCAGTTCTGGAACAGCTATTTAGACAAAACCGGCGATGAGGAGATGCTTAATGTTATACAGCCCTTCTACGCTTGGAGAGGACTGGTCGTAGCCTCACCAGTTTGGTATCCCAACCTTCCATTAGATGTGCGAACGAAGCTATTTAACTTCATCAAAAATGTACTTCAAACCGAAAGGTTGAGTCTTAAAAACATCAACTCATACATAAAGAGCTAAACTAGAGCGTTTATTTATTTCGACTTCATAAACCAAATAAACCTATCCCTTCAACCAGATTTAGGATGCTTCATGAAAAGAATTATTCGTAGAAAAAAGTCTGGCTACGCCTTAGGCTTCACGCTCTGTTTTATCGGGCTTATTGTGCTATTTGCCATGTTATGGGAGGCGTGGCCCAGCATATCCGACTCATCTGATGTGTTCTCAGCTTTCTGGTCGTACCTCTGGACAAAACAGTTTGACTTTGGCGTCGGCGTTAGTTTGAAACTGATTGACTTGACCATCATAGGAGGAGCTGTACTGATTTTAGGAATTTTGGTTCTAGCATTCAGCCGACAAGTCTTCTCTGTTTCTGCTAAAGAAAACGTTTTGTTAAAATGTCCCTACTGTAAAAACCATTGGAAGGCAAGCCATGCAAGCGGATATGCTGAGTGTCCTCACTGTCGCCAATTCGTTCAGCCCAAAGTAATGAAGGCGGAAAGTGAACATGTCTAGTTTAAACTGAATAACATTAATATTGTCTCCCGCAATCTTCCTTTTTCGTGGCGTTTTTCCTCATAATGCAATTACTGAATTTTGAAGATTGGTCAAACAAACACGTTTATTATACTTGCCTATAAGGAGGAAGCTGAAGTAGTTAAGGTTATAACCATCTACTACACTACTAAACTCGATAGACTTGTAAGGTCCAAAACGGTGAGAGGCGCTTGGAAAAAGATAAAGTAAGGGCATGGTATGATAAATCAACTGACATATTTTATATGCTCTTTAAAGAAGGGCCATCCCATGAGGTTATAGAGGCAGACCCCGATGTACACCTCGAACTTGACGAGAAAGGAAGAGTAATAGGCATAGAAATATGGAACGCCGAGAAAAACGGTCTAATAAAAGAGATGGCAAAAGCCATAGCTAAGTCACCATCATAATCTAAGCCTTCATAAACGGTAACCATCAATATTTATAGCTGTACCTAAAATTAGCAATGAAATATTATTCATATTCTTAATGGGTTGATAATCTTTGAAGCGGGAAGGATGGTGTGTCTGGGTTACAGGGCTTCCGGGAAGCGGAAAATCCACTGTTGCTAAGGCGTTGCTGAGAAAGCTGGATAAACAAAACATTCAAGCTCAGATAGTGTACTCAGACATGTTGAGGAAAGTGGTGACTCCCGCTCCAAAATACACGGAAGAGGAGCGAGACATGGTATATGGCGCCCTTGTGTTTGTCGCTAAACTTCTCACTCAGAATGGTGTAAATGTTATCATTGATGCAACTGGGAATCGTCGGAGATACAGAGATAAGGCGCGAAAAGAAATTTCGAAATTCATTGAAGCCTATGTTCGATGTCCA
>QMYO01000196.1 GCA_003662715.1 Candidatus Bathyarchaeota archaeon
AATGTTTTAATCAGAATGGCAGGAGAGCGTTACATCTACTCGCAGGATGGCTGGGAGCTTCCCTCACTCTTCGACTTAATCACAGACAAAATGATGCGACTTTTAACAAAAAAGCGTAAGAGATGGAAGAGAAACATAAGAAGGTTCCCTTAACATCTTATAACTTCCTTTTCTAACATCAACCTACCACATAATTCACTAGACAAAAATTTTGATATCTTACAAGACAGATTTCGCTTACAACTTTCTGCTATTACTTTAGATTTTTGAACAAGAAGTTTATAGCTTTCAGAACCCAATTCGCTGGAAGAAAAATGTAACATTGTGGGCACAAACCGAGATTATAAATGTGTTTTGTGCAATTTTAGTGCGGGGGGTGGGATTTACGCACAAAATTACCAGTAAAAATTACTGGCAAAGAATTATATATATTAAGAGCATGTGGGAAATGTCCAGAAGCAATGTTAAAAATGTTCAATTAAACATTACTAATAGACCAACCATAGGTAACCATCGAGGCGACAACCTAACATAGCTTGTCGAAAAGCGCTTTGGGGAAGGTTCTAGGTTTTATGGATACCGCTAAAAAGCTAAGCCTAATCACGGAAAAAGTCCATAGGAAAAATTTAGAACAAATTAATGAGCACTTAGACATTGAAGCGTAACAAGTGGTCAGAAAAAGCAGGGAAAGAGAATGCAGTGTGGTTATTTTTTTACGTCTGGTTAGGCTTATTGTTGCGGCGAACATTGCTAAAATAATGGTGTAGCATATCAGTAATGTCTTTGCAGCTGGTTTACTTAATGATACTGAGTAGCCTCCCACTGGTACTGAAATTATCGTCACCTTACGGCTGACTGAGTCTATTTCTGGTGTGGCTCCAGGTGCGTAAACAGTTAAAGTTACGTAGTAGTTTCCTGAACTGGAAAAGCTGTGATATGCTATCGGATTAGAGGTTGTTGTCTTGTTTCCGTCTCCAAAATCCCATCTGTATTCTGTTATGGGTATTTCATGTGTGCCATTCCATCCCGGCAATGAAGCTGAAGCATCAAACTTTACAAGTTCACCCACATTTGCTGTTTCAGGAATCGCTGTAAATTCTGCTTTCGGACCGTGAGGCTGAACAACTTGTATCTGCTTCTGTTCAACGTCCCAGAGACCTTCACTGTCTGTGACGTTAAGCGTCACAGTGAAAGTGCCTGAACTCGTGTATTTGTGGGATACTATTTTACCGGAAACGTGGTGTCTGTCTCCAAAGTCCCACTCGTAGCTAACGATTTCTCCTCCGTTTGGTGTAGAGGATGAAGCATCAAAAGTTACGGACTCACCGACTTTTGGTATAGAGGGGCTCCAAGTGAAATTAGCAACTGGAGGGAGTGGTTGTACGTACAATCCAGTATGTCTTTCATCATGTTGAAACATCGGCCATTCTATTTTGCTTGGATCATGGGCTCCTGGAAGATCCCAGACGTATATAGAATTGAAAAAACTAAGTGCAACAATTTCGATGTCTCCGTCCCCATCTAAATCAGTAACGAGAGGGCTTGGGCTATAAGTCCCAGAATGGTGAAAATCTTTGATAGTTTTTGGCCAGCCCTCAACACTGCTGCCGTCGCTGTTAAATATGTAAATCTTATCTTTGTCGCCTCTTACAATCACTTCCTGAGTTGAATCTGAGTTAATATCTGCTATAACGCACGGTGTTTGAATCGGATACGGTAAAGAAATTGGCCAACCAACCACATCAGAACCGTCACCGTTAAGAGCGTATAAATAGGCAAAATCATAGCTGTGCCTACCAAAAACAATTTCTGGCAACCCGTCCGAATCTAGATCACCCAAGCTAAAAGCATTGTTACCATAACTTTCTATGTTTTTTGGCCAACCACTGAGAAGTGTGCCATCATGTTGCAAAACATGCAGTTTATCCCCAGCGTCTCTAATGATTTCTAAATAACCATCGCCGTTGAGGTCGGCAAGTGCCGGGGGTCTATTCACGCTGGCCCACCAAGAAACACTTGGAATGTATTGTGGCCAACCATCTGCAACTGAACCGTCGTGGTTTAAAATGTAAGTCTTATTGTTTTCTGTGTTCACAACGATCTCTATGTAACCATCATTATCCGTGTCACCTACAGCCACTCCTGAAGTCTTATCTGCCCCGCTTAAAGTTACAGGCCAGCCGTCTACGCTGGAGCCGTCGTAGTTCCATGCGTAAATTCTGCCTCTGTCGGTACTTAATATAATTTCTAGAAAGCTGTCACCGTCTAAGTCAGATAGGGTGGGTGTTTGACCAACCCAAAACCCAAAATGTTTTGGCCATCCTGCTGCAACTGAACCATCGAAGTGGAGAACGTACACGTGATGCCAATCGCTTACTACTAGTTCAGGGGTTCCATCATTATTCAAATCTCCTATTGCAGGGGTTCCTGAGATTGCAGAAGGGGTGATAAAAGGCCAGCCACGAACGATTGCTCCATTGCTGCGTATGATATACACACGACCACCTCCATATGGATCTCCGGGAGGTCCATATGTAGCTACAACAAGTTCATTTTTACCATCTTTATCAAAATCATAAACAACAGGCGACGCCAAGATAGCATGTGTGTCGAGATAGATAGGCCACCCATCTTGTAGTGAATTATCAATTCTCAGGACTACTCTATCCTCAGTTACTTGACCGTTAATATCCACCACATCCAATCTGATAGAGTAAATTCCGTCAATTGCCAAACTCGTGTCCCAAGTAGCCAAGACACCATCTATTACTTGCGTATATTGCGTGAATCCTATTTGTGTCCAGTCGGTTGGATAGGCACCCAAACCATAGTAAACCTCATACTTATGAAAATTGCTGCCAGATGCCGTGCCATTTATGCTTATTACATCCTGAACAATCGCATTATCCAGTGATGAATCAAGATTCGAATGTAGCGTGGAATTTCTTACAACTGCTTTGTAAGCGTTTATCCTGCCAAGTCCTATATACTCATCTGAGATGACGGGGTCAATGGTGCTCCTTAGAATGTTTCTAACTTCTTCGTTTGAAAATGTCGAATTTTTCGATAATATCAGTGCTGCTAAGCCAGCTACAAAAGATGTTGACATCGATGTTCCACTCCAAGAAGCATAAGCGTCATTAAATACTGTGCTTAACACGTCAACACCAGGAGCAGCAATGTCTATCCATGAACCGTAATTAGAAAACCCTGCTCTCACGTTGCTAATACCTGTTGCTGCTACAGCAATAACATTATCGTAACCTGCAGGATAGGATTTGAGGTATGTCCCGCCATTTCCTGCAGCACTTATGAGAATGGCGCCTTTAGCATAAGCGTAGTCTATTGCTTCTTTTACAGTGTTGGAGATGCTATAACTGCCCCAACTCATACAGATTACGTTTGCGTTATTATTTACAGCATATTCAATTGCGACCGCAACGTCATCTGCTTCTAAAACTCCGTAACCATACGCATCCTTGTAGCCAGCCCTCACAGGCATAACCTTGCAATTCCAACTCACACCAGCAACGCCAATACTGTTGTTAGTTACAGCTGCAGCAATGCCAGCAACGTGGGTGCCGTGACCATGAAAGTCCATAGGATCGTTATCTCTCATCCTACCGTCCTCACCTGGATAAACAGAAGCAGTAGTATCAACAAAGTCGTAGCCTCTTACATCATCAATGTAACCGTTACCGTCCGTGTCTTTTCCATCAAGTTTTTCGTCTGTGTTATTCCAAATGTTTGCAGCGAGATCAGGATGATCCCAATCAACACCAGTATCTACCACCGCGATGACAACATCGGGATCACCAGTTTCTATATCCCAAGCAAGCTCTGACTGGATAGCCTGATGCGCCCATTGTAAGGTGTAGTCAGCATCGTTCGGCAAGACACAAGCACGATATATATAATTCGGCTCAGCATACTCAACGTTTGAGTCTACTCCATATTCCCTAGAGATAGAAACGACATCACCATCTTCCGGCAGCACAAGCTTAAAGATATCCCCCAGAACTCTTTGCATCTCAGTTACCTCAAATCGTTTGTTCAATTCATCCACAGACCTAATGCCAGTAGTCACTGTACCATTGATCTGTCCGATGGATACATTTAATTTAAACTTCAAGATAATTTGTCCTGGTACAAATTCAGGCTCTGGATTGTCAGAGTTATGGGGGTCATGACGCAAATCCGCATGTATATATATAGTATCTCTTGGACTTGCAGCTTTCATGGTTTCTTGTATCATGTGGAAATTTACTGACCCATCATCATTCACAGTCCAAGTTTTAAGCTCCGATGTAGCTGGTTGAACGTTAAATGCCAACGTTAACATACCAGTCAACAGCAATGTTAAAAATGTCTCACAAACTGCCTCTCTATCCAACAATTAGTATTCTCCTTTCTCCTATTCACAATAAATATAACGCCCCCTAAAATTTAGCGTTTATGGAGAAAAATTCTACCCATTCATTAGGGGATTTTCTTTGCATTAACCATTAGAGCAGCGGTAACCTTTTTCAGCGAAGCGGATGCTGTGGCTCCCCGTTCCACATCCTACATCAAGTATGATCTTAATCTCATTTCCCGAAAACTTCCTAAAATAATTAAAAATGACGCTTTCACACTCAGCACCATTTCCTGAT
>QMYO01000197.1 GCA_003662715.1 Candidatus Bathyarchaeota archaeon
CGTATATCTTGAAGGTCTTACTGCCACAACAAACACTGGCTTATACCAGATAACGCCAATAAAACCCCAACCAATGGTCATAACATTTGGTTTCCCATCTTTGTTTGTAGAAACCAGTAGAAGCCCTGGATCCTTCATCAACTTTAAGGTTTTTTCCACGTACCTTATAAAAGTGATTTCAATCTTTCTCATGTCAACTCCCCATCATCGTAATTTTACATAATTGTAAATTAAAGTAGCTTATAATTGAAGTCAATCACAGAAAATAAATGTTTTTCTTTACAAGGACAACCTATAGGCTTCTATTTTGTTTACTTAAGTGTAGATATAGTGGGCAAATGAAATGTCTTATTTTTTCAATTATAACAAGCAATTCGAAGTAAAAAACTATTTGCTAAAACGCTGTTCATGAATGACAATTTCGCAGAATTTATTACGTATCCAAAAATTGGTAACAGCTAATATAGCCAGTTTTTATCGTGTTGCTGACTCTTTTATTCAGACAAATGACCCATGTTAGGGAGGTATTTTAATCTCCCCGGTCAGAATTCTTTCATCCTCCTTAACGAAACCTTTATATAACACGAAAGATCAAGAAATACTCTAGCAAGGAGAGTGCAAGTTATGAGAGGAGTATTAAAATCAAGGAGGGCAATAAGTAGGGTTTTGGCGATAGTTTTCATCGTAATCATAGTCGTGACACTTATTGGTGCGGTATATTATCTATACTTCGCTCCGCGAAAACCGAAGGAAGTAATATTAACTGTAGCATATACGGGAGACATTCATACATTAGATCCTTTAATGGCAGTAGATACCGATTCGGATGAAATAATAGTCAACGTGTATGATACGCTCGTTACGTATCCCATAGTTACCACAGAGGATGGAAAACTTGTAACAGACACCTCTAGGTTTGCTCCAATGCTTGCAACATCTTGGAATATATCTTCCGACTTTAAAGAGTACACCTTTAAGCTTCGTGAAGGAGTTACGTTCCACAGTGGGCATAAGTTCAACGCTACAGCGGTTAAATACACATTTGAAAGACTTAAAAACTACGGTTGGGGAGTAATTTACGGTAACATTAAAAGCGTTGACATAATAGATGAATACACGGTTAAAATAACTCTCAATAAATCTGATCCACTCTTTATGCACTATATTGCACTTTATTCGTCTAGTATTCTCGATCCATGGGTAATGGAGGAACATGGGGGCCCAGACCCATCAGTTAATACATGGCTTGCTTCAAATGAATGTGGAACTGGTCCCTTCATCTTGGAGGAATGGACTCCAGGGGAAGAAATAATTCTAAGGGCTAATGAAAATTACTGGGCTGGAGCACCAAAAATTGATAAAGTAATCATCAAAATAATAACTGATGCAACAACCGTAGAAGCTATGTTAGAACGCGGTGAACTAGATGGTCCGATAGAGTGTCCCTACCATATTCCCGAGAAGGATGTAGAGAGACTATCGCAGGTCGAGGGGCTTGTCTTACAAGAGTTCGTCAATCCTGCCGAGGTTACCTATCTAATCATAAATACGCAAATCCCACCGTTCAACAACACACTAGTTAGAAAAGCTATAGCATATGCAGTTCCAAAAGCCGATATAATAGAAGCGGCAGTCTATGGATTAGCGGTAGAGGCAAAAAGTATACTTGGCATAGGTATGGAGGGATATAATGGAAGCTTCTGGACTTACACATACAATTTGACTAAAGCAAAGGAGTTATTAACTCAGGCTGGATACCCTAACGGCTTTAAAACCACAGCCTACCTGCCTACAGGCTATGAAAGAGATAGAGTAGTGTTAACTTTACTACAAAATTCACTAAAACAAATAGGTATAGAGTTAGACATACGAGAGGTGGCAGCAGCTACCTACTGGGACCTAATATGGACAGGAAAGGCTCCTATCGTAGTCATGAGTTGGCCATCATTCGTCAACGATCCATTCTATCATCTTAAGTTCCTTTTGAGCTCATCAACAATAGGTCCTGGTGGAAACTGGGCATTCTACAATAATTCTAAGGTCGATGCATTATTAGAGGAAGGCTACTACGAAACTAATGTAACTAGACGACAAGAAATACTTAACGAACTTCAGCGCATTGTAGCAGAGGACGTGCCATATATTCCATTGTGGCATACCAAGTTCGTCTATATCATGAGGTCGAACATAAAGGGTTTCGTTTTCTTTGTCGATACATTGACCCGCTATTACTACATTGAAAAGGAGTGATCGGCCATACTTACACAATAAATTTTAATACTTTTTACTTTTTTATAAGTCAATTTTACAAGGAGTGTGCACGGAATGAAATTAATTTATTTCGTTTTAAAACGCTTCTTAATGATGGTAGGTGTATTCTTTTCCGTTCTTGTACTTACTTTCATTGTGTCAAGAGTAATTCCAGGAGATCCAGCTTTTCTTTTCGCAGGACCACAAAGAGCAGATCCTCAAACCTTAGAGAATATTAGAAGAATGATGGGATTGGATAAGCCGCTTCATGAACAGTTTTTCTACTATGTTTGGGGGCTTCTTCGAGGTGATCTAGGTTTTTCATGGCATACAGGTAGACCTGTGATCAAGGATATCCTTCAAAGATTTCCAGCTACCTTAGAACTTACATTAGTTGCCATGGGAATGTCTATCATATTTGGGATATCGCTTGGTGTATTTTCATCTGTAAAAAGAGGGAAAAAGATAGACTATATAGTGAGACTGATAGCGTTTATGGGCGCATCTATACCATCGTTTTGGCTTGGTTTAATGCTGATACTTATGTTCTTTTATTACCTTGGACTTCTTCCCTCTCCTGGTAGATTAAGTATATACGTAAGCCCTCCAAAACATATAACCGGTCTCTATTTACTTGATAGTCTCTTAACTGGAAACTTTACTACATTTGTAGATGCATTAGCACATATAATACTTCCAGCATTTTGCTTGAGTTGGGGTCTTACCGCACACATTCTCAGATTAACTAGGGGTTCAATGTTAGAGGCATTACAGCAACCTTACATCGTTTTTGCTAAGTCAAAAGGACTTCCTGAAAAAGTTATAGTATATAAACATGCGTTACGTAACGCGCTTATACCTATTGTAAGTTGGACAGGAATGGCATTTGCGAGCCTACTTGGAGGAGCTATAGTTATAGAATATGTTTTTAATTGGCCAGGTATGGGTCTTTATATGGTGGAATCCATATTTTCTTTTGATTATGCTCCGGTATTGGCCTGTACACTTGTGATTACGTTCTCTTTTCTTCTTGCAAACTTCATAGTTGATATTATATACGCTATAATAGACCCCAGAGTTAGGGAGGTGTTATAGTAAATGCGTAGACTGCAACAAGGGATGGAAACGTTTCAAAGAACATATCTTTTCATTAAAAAACTTTTAAAGGACCCTGCTGGATTAATAGGCTTTCTAATATTGTGTTTCATGATTTTTATCGCAATTTTTGCTCCTCTTATAGCTCCATACGATCCTACCGCTGTGAATATGCAGGAAAGACTTCAACCACCAAGTGGGATACATTGGTTTGGTACGGATAACGTTGGTAGGGATATTTTTAGTAGAGTTATTTTCGGAGCTAGGATTACTCTCACTGCTGGGATAATGGTAGTGGTGATGGCGCTTTCTGTCGGAACTTTGCTTGGTGCTATTGCAGGTTATTTTGGGGGTATTACAAATGATATTATTATGAGGATTACAGACATATTCTTGTCCTTTCCTTCACTAGTGTTAGCTATATTAATAGCGGCTACACTTGGACCTGGACTTTATAATGCAATGGTCGCTCTATTGGTTAGTTGGTGGCCATGGTATACAAGACTTACACAGGGTCAGGTATTATCGGTGCGTCAAAACTATTATGTTGAATCAGCTATTGCTGTAGGTTGCAGCAATCCAAGGGTGATTTTCAAACATATTTTGCCTAACTGTCTATCAGCTATTATAGTTCAAGCTACTATGGACTTTGGCTATGCTGTACTGGCTACGGCCTCTCTGAGTTTCATAGGTTTAGGGGTTCGCCCTCCAACACCTGAATGGGGAATAATGATTAATGAAGGCCGTATGTATGTTCTTTCAGGACAGTGGTGGATGATTTTCTTTCCAGGTATCTTCCTTGCTTTGACAGTGTTAGGCTTTTTATTACTAGGTGATAGATTAAATGAGGTATTAAATCCCAGACTTGAAAAGAGATGAAGATAAAATGTCAAATAAAATTGTTTTAAGCGTGAAGAACCTAAAGGTTAACTACGTTACAAGCGAGGGAGTGGTAAAGGCTGTAGACAACGTAAGCTTTGACCTCTATGAGGGTGAAACATTAGGGTTAGTTGGTGAATCCGGATGCGGTAAATCTACGTTATTGCTGTCAATACTACGTTTACTCCCAGAAAACGCTATCATAAAGGGTGAAATCATATTTGAGGGCAAAAATCTCTTAGAAAAAAGTGAAGACGAAATACGAGAAATTCGCGGCAAAAAAATAGCTATGGTTTTTCAAGATCCTGCAATGTACTGGAATCCAGTACTATCGATCGGGGAGCAAATAGCCGAAGCAATTATTTTTCATCTTGAACAAGAACTCATAGAAGATGCTTTACGAAATAAAGGGTATGTC
>QMYO01000198.1 GCA_003662715.1 Candidatus Bathyarchaeota archaeon
GCTTGAGCTTGAATTGGAAAAAGGTCGTTAAAGCCAAGCTCTTCGATACCATTCATAACTTCATTGCTTAACGGTAAATCCTTAAAGCATTTTATTTGCATTTGTATTCCTCAAATCACAAAACTTCCCATGCAATTTCAAAAGCCTCAAAAGCTTCTACTATACGCATGAACCTTTGTGACTCCTCTACATTGAGTAGCCAAATATAAAAAGGTTTACTATACAACTGGACAAGTCTTCACGTATCTTCAAGCAATAATACATTAATTCTTAAGGAAGAACCCTAATGCCATATTGGTAAGTGCCGAGGGCCGAGTTTGAACCAAAGGCAAATGACGATTTCTCCCGCAGATTCCCTCTTTTTCTGTTTCCAGACGCTCTAGAGTTTATTTTGTTCGTTTGAGCAGTTTTAAGAATATTTTCGGTTCTGTTAACCGTGATTATAATGTTGAAAGTAGGAGTAGCGTGTTGTATGTTCCAACCTCTAGAGGCGGTAACTATACTAATTGATATTTGTATGGTCGGCGTGTCTTGTCGATTTTGATTTTTCCTTTTGTTGCGAGTCTGTTTAGGGCTTTTCTTACAAATTGTTCTGGTTCGTTGATGGCTTTGGATATTTCTCTAACGGTGTTTTTTCCCTTTTTGATTTCTTCTATTAGGGTGATTTCGATAAGCTTTTCTTCTGCTCTCTTTCTGATGACTTTTTCAATTGGTGTTTCTATGTGGTGTTTTTCTTTTAAGTCTATAAGTTTCTGGTATAGAGCGTTTTCCCATAATCGTCCGGTTAAAGCTGACTGGCTTTGGCATTCTTGGTCTATTATGTCCCAGTTTAGGCCAGACTCTGCAAGCAGCCTCATATCGTCCAGGTCAGCTTCTCTCTCCGTAACCTCTTTGAAGAAAAATATGTCTTCTTTTGATGCTAGAAAAATCGTTAAGAAACCTTTCTTGTAAATTTCAGTCGACCTTGACCTCATAGCTTCTGAAAATATTAACGCTTTACAGACTTGCCCCACAAATATGTCCCATCTGAAGCCATCCTCATTTTCCAAGATTTCATTAGCTTGCATTTCCCTGTAAGCTTTTGTGATTAGGTTAGGCCCCGGAGTGCTATATCCAAGTTTCATTAGCGTTTGCTTTAAAACATTAAGCTCCTCTGGAGTTTGCACAACAACATCTATATCTTTCGTAGCTTCCTTCAATCCGTAAAAGGCTAAACCTCCACCGCCGATAATAAAGATTGAAAGGGGTTTTGATATGTCCGACGCAACTTTCTCAAATTCGTCTAGCAAGTATTTTTTGTCAAAAGAACCCTGCACTAGACAGTCACTCCATACTCTTTTGCCTTTGCTTCAAACTCTGTCCATGTTGGAAGCGGCAGATCCCCTTGCCGCGAATGAGTTTCAATGAACGAAAGCATACTAACTATTTGAACCCCCAGGTTATATTTTTGCGCTTCACTTTTGAGGTATCTCACATCTATCTTTTCCTTGTATTTATGCAACAGTAAAAGACTATAAATCACGTATCTCACATTTTTTCGCTCAATTAACAGCGTGTGAAGCACAGCATCCTCTATTTTGATGTTTTTCTTTCTCTCTGAGTAAAAAAGGATATTGTATTCTGAGAATATTGGTAGACCCAGACTTGGAAAAAGAGAAGTAGCAGTGAGGTGAAGTTTCTCTGAAGTTACCTTCACACTTTTTGGCACTCTCACTAAAAATTCAAAGTCTCTATGCCATAAAACAACAGCTTCAGAGGAAAGCTTCTCTGCAATCCTTTTTATAAAGAATAGTTGATATTCGTTTAGAAAATCTGCCAAAATTGAAAATCTTGGATTTATTTCATATTTGTTTACTTTTTTTTGTAATATTCCATGAGTCCTAAACCGTCTCAAATAACGCCAAAAAGTAGCTTTTGACACTCCGTAAAAACTGTTTTCAAAGCCGCTTATAATTTGAAACAAAATATAAAGGCCTTTACCAACTAAAAGATTTTCCCAATCAATGTGATAGTAAACTAATAAAAGGTTTTTCAACAAAGATGCATGTTTAAAATCGCTAAACTGCACATACTTTCTAAATCCCCTCGTATTCTCCATAATCAACCCCTTATCTAAAAGCTTCTTTAAGTTGTAAGATAACAGAGACGGCCCAAACAAAAGTTTCTTTCGTAAGTCAGACAAAGGACGCTCTCCTCGAACTAACTCCCTCAATATTTTTATTTCAGACTTGCTGAAGGCATATTTCTCTTGAACAGTTTTCATATAGTTTCATATTATTGAAAAAATATAAAAGCTTTTCAATTTTATGAAACTTCGAATTTTACAGGTATTAAGTTGGTGAGCCTTATACAAATTAAGTTTTGGTTCCGTTAACAGCGACTAACAGATGAAATTAGGAGAGTAGGTCTCAAAGAATGTCCGTTAGTGGATTTTATTAATCTTCGAATACTATATTCCGGGCTCGCTGGGTAAGGTCCCGTAAAATATCGTATTTCTCTTTAAGCTTTACCTTTTCTTCTTTACTTGTTATCAATGGACGCTGATGCATAACCCTATTTCTTAACTCCACTAAGGGATTCAGAATTTTTCTCGCTTGACTTTTTGTAAAACCAAAACTCTTTATAAGTTCAACATCCTTTGATATTATGGTCATGATGTCACTTAAACATAAGTAGTGTTCCATGGAGATTTCGGTATTACCTTTTTTTGCTTCAATCAGCGTTTTTTGAAGTTCTTTCCTCCGTTTTGGGCTCACATATTTCAAGCAATCTTCAATTTTTGGAAACCTATGCTTTATAAGCTTAATCAACAACTCCTCCAACTCAGATACGAGAAGATAAAAAAGCGTTTTCACGACTCTTTTATTCAAATCTGCGTATGTAATGATGCCAGCGACTTCCCCTTGTCTTATCACAAAGAAAAAGTCTTGTTGACAAAAGAGTGATAGTAAATTCTCTATACTTGTATGTTCAGAAACGATGTGTTTGATTGTGATGAATTGGGCGACTTTGTCGCATATGAGCGATCCAGGTTTTCCCATCAGTTTTTCTTTTTCAACAAATCGATCCAAAACACCATCCGTCTCTACCGGAGCAACATCATAATTATTTTCTTTCATCACACTAAGTGCGCAGGAAACACTATCTTCAGATTTAAAAATGCATAATTCACTCTTTGGAGTCATCATCATACGTACAGTTAAAAACGGTGCAATCTGTCTATGCAAGTTTTACCCCTACGCATGGTATAAGGTTGTCTTCATTTCGCAAGTGAAATGCATTGAATGACGGTGAGAAGCGTATTTTTTGAGAAGTTGAACGTATTCAAGACAGTCCTTGAGTGTTAACTTTGTTTTTTCACTCTCACAGTTTTTATGAGGAATAAAAATTATCTCGCCTTGTTCATTAAATGAAATCGCGCCAATATCTCCCGCCAGATTCTCCCATTCTTTTCTATCAGTGATAAATGGTCCGCAAACATAATAACCAGAGTAATAGCCATACACCTTGCTTTTTTTAATTTGACCAATTCCATGTTCATTAGATGTTTTGGTCGCTCTTTCACGCGTGGGTTCCGCCTCGATATAAACAGCCTCGTATGTATTTCCTTCGCTTATATCTAAGTCTCCTAATCCCAAGCCTATTTCTACAGCAAACGCACCATTTCTAAAGCCGTCATCTTTATAGGCGTAAATATCGTCAGAAACCATCATAGGACCAAACGGTCTTTTAGTAACAAAATATTTCTGCTCACGCAGCACTATGCCTGCTAAATATTCATAAAAATTCTCCCCTACTGTCGCGTTTTCAAGATTTCTTTTATCCGGTGCGTTGGAAAGCGTGTATATTAAAACGTTATTAGGGTGAATGTTCTCTTTATTGCAAAACTTATATACTTCATCTATCTGTTTAACAAAACTCTTTATGTTATCTTTTTCGTAACGTCTCAATGTTGTATCTGCTATGTCTTTTCTAAAATGACTATATGCTGGTGACAAAATAACTACATACTTGTCTTCAGTGAAAATTCTATTGAGCGTTTCTTGTCTATTCAAAGAGTAGCTAATCCTGGGCTCTACAGGTTGTGCATGTCCGAATTCTTGAAGATACTCGCGTCTAATGCTAAGTAATGGTGGAAGTAGTGAAAGAATATCTTCCTCTCTTAATGCTGCTAATGCAAAACTTTCATCATGCAAATAAAAAATATCAGAGAAACACCTACCGTAAGAGGCGAAAAGAAATGCTTCTTTACCGGTTGTTTTAAGATGGAAAAATTCTCTTAAATCGCTTTCAGGCTCTTTAAATATTTTTGTATTCACAAGAACTTTTTTGATTATCTCAGCGGTTGGATACGGCATACACATCAACTACACCCTGGAGCGTCTCACGCTTTTCCACTTTAATTAATCTTCAAAATTCTTATCAGTTATGAATTCTAAATCCAAATTATCCACGTCAAAAGTTTATTTCCAACTTTCTGTTAACGATGATTAAGTGAAGAACAATTAGTGCAAAGTAAGGTTTGTATCAAGTTTGAAAATGTCAAAAAGTCTTCGTGCTAAGTATATTTGTTTTGCATTTAAGCGCTAAAAATGTTA
>QMYO01000199.1 GCA_003662715.1 Candidatus Bathyarchaeota archaeon
GTTATTTTTACAACGTCGTAGATGTCAACGTCAAAGTCGCCGTCAACATCGCCTTTGATCGTAACAGTGACAACTCCAAAAATGAAGGTGTTGTCTGCTGTGTCTGTTTCGTTTGGAACAGGCCAAGCATAAGCCCATATCGTATAATTGCCCTTGACAAAGCCTGTGGTGTTCCATGTGAATGTGAAAGTTGTTGAAGTGCAATTTGAAAGAGTTATTTCTTTTGTTTCTATTTCGGTTGTGTTAGCATAAACTGTTACGTTGAAAACCTCTGGAGAGTTCCCATTATTTTGGACGGTTACATTTATCAACATTGGGTAGCCTTGTCCTACTATTGTTTTAATGGGTGTTAGGCTTGCGATAGAGACGTTGTGGATTGTCGGGGTGAATTTTACGGTAATCAAATCTACTGGAGTATCCCAAGTTATTACATTGTCTTGTATCGTGTAGTTTCCAGGTGACAGGACTGTAATATTTGAAGATCCTTCCGGCAACGTTATTTTGATGTTGTGAGTAAGGTTTTTCCCGAACGGATAAAGGAGTGAGACATTCAGTAATGCTTCCCCATCTATTGGAATAGCATCCGCTGACATTTCCATCATCCCTTGAATCCATGTGTTATTCAAGTGGAAGCTCATTTCATGTAATCCTTCAAACATCGACCCATTTGCTTCTAATAGAAAAGTGCTTGTTTCGTTTCGCCATTCTAGACTGGTTGAAGTTGCATTGAATCCAATTGACCTTAGCATAGCTTTTTGAAAAGCTGGTTGCGACATAATTTCTAAGAAGTTTGCTGTCATGTTAGGATCTACTGTAAAACTAGCCTCGGTTATATTGTCCATCGCTGAAAAATGTACGGATTTCACATCATTATAATAATCGATAGAAGTGTTATTGGAAGGACCTTCATATTTTATTTCTATTATCGGGTCGAAGGGATTGATTGGTTGTTCAGTCCCTATTTCTGAGTTGACTATCTTTCCTTCTTCAGGTGGACATGTCCATAAGTCGACTACTATTTTTACAAGTCGCGCTATGGAGAAAATTATTCCAATATTTCGCAAGAACTTATCTATTTCTTGTAATCCTATTTTCTGCAGATTTGAGGGAATCTCAACCAGATATTTTTGGCATGCCTTGTTGAAAGCAATTAATACTTTACTTGCTAAATCGGGTTTAGATCGGTTAATCATATACAGAATAAATCTAATTATTGCATTGGCAAACGTCCACGTATCAATCTGTTTGTCGCTAAATCCGTCAACTAAGGCGCTGATAATGGCATAAGCTGGGTTAAAGTGGTTTTTTGAAAATAATTCTTCAGCGAGATGAACAATGTCTTCAGGAATCCCTGATCCGAGAAGCATTGGGCCTATGTCTGTTTTAGTCATGTACCCTCTTTCTCCCTCGACCATTGCTTCGTAAATATAGAGAGCAGTTAGTTTTGTTATGTCAGAGACAAATTGAGAGGCTACAGCTGACAAACTTGCAGTATAAACTGAGATAAGAACTTCAACAGCGCTAAAGGTTAAGGAAATAGCTTCAGCCCAAAGGGATATTTTGAAATAAATAGTAAAACTCAACCTTCGCATAGCATCAATTGGCAAGGTTGCATAGCATTTTTTCCTAGATTCTCCTGCAAATACAACTCCAACTTGGAATCTGTATCCTAGCGAATCCAGCAACCATACATCATAATGTGGGCCGTCACCGAAACTGAGCCAATTTCCTGCTTTGTTACTGGCTAAAAACTCAATTGTCGCGTTTTTTGGATTGTTCTGCTGATCTACTCCGACATCAACTATTTTTATATCTTGAACATCGAGAACTGACAGTTGAGACGGATCTTGATAGTATTTTGGTGTTCTGGCGCCCCATATCCACTCCCAAAAAGATGGTTGTTTGTAGTATATTACCGAAGACAATACTGTTATGTTGTATTCGCTTTGCTGAGTAGTTATGAGAATTGTGTGTTGAGCCGAAACCCCTGATTGTTTCAATTCTGCTGTGAAAAGAATTTCAAAGGTACCGTCTGAAGGAATGGTGATCGATAGATAGAAATCCTTTTCTCTAAAACTTAAGGTAGCGACCTCGATTTCTTTGCTATCGCTTAATGTTCCTTGGACATATGCTGAAACGTTTAGATAATCATGAATTAATATGTCCCATTCAACGAATAAGTGGTAGCTTACAGTTCCTCCGGGAGTTGCGATTTTGGTAGTTGCTTCGACGTTGGTAATGGTAACTGTCGGTTCTATAATCTGATTTGTTGATTGAAGAATAATATTTGAGAGTGATGCAGAATTACTGAGGGCTATTACCTTAAGAGTGTATGGTCCGGAAGGTAAATTGAAGATTGTCCATTGATAGCCTTTGACCAGTTCTTGTTTAACTATGTTGGTGCTTTGATTCAGCGTAATAAGCAGTTTTGATGATGATTCGGCTCCTACATAAATTGTTAGGGATTTCATAGAATGTGTTAAAATCAGTGAAAACCTAGCAGATTCATATCTGTTTAAAGCGATGCTGAGTGGTACGGCTATCTGCGAATTAGGGGCGAGAGTGCCGATATCTTGAGTGTATTTGGGAGGAGGAGTATAAAGGAAGGCTGGTATCCAAGGTGTTGCGTCTAGTCTGTTGCTTCCGTATTCATCAAATATACAGAACATGCTGATATAATAGCCTGGAGTCGGTGTGGATAGTGTGAATTGGAAAGTTACAGTTTCTGTAGTGCCATTTGTTATTACAATTTTATGCAGATCTTGGGATGTTCCGATTCCTATGAAGTTGTCGTATTTGATTGTTCCAGATGGAGAAAGAAGTATGAATCTGTTTGATATGGTGGTTGTTGTCATGGATTTGGAAAACATTGTAATGTTCTGTTTCGCAGTTATGATGTTGTTTTCTGATAGTTCGATTGTGTGGCCAACTATCTTTATTATGGTATGTCCTATTTGCGGTGTGGTTACGAAAAAGCTTGCTTGTTTGGAGGCGCTTTTATATCCAGGTTTATTTGCTGTAACGTACAATCTGTACTCGCCTATTGGAGCTGCTGTTGGAAGTCTGAAAGTGTCTTGATAGTATCCGTTCGATTGTGTCCAGACGCCATCTATGAAAATAGTGTTACCTGCTGCGTCTTTTATTTCTATTCCTATTCCTGCGTTTTCTACGGGGTTTTCAGATGAATCAGTTACTGTTCCGAAAATCTTTACTACTTCGCCTAAATAGTAGGATGTTTTTTCTGTTTGAGTTGTTAAGATCAATACGGGCAGAGCAAAAGCAGAGTTAATAATGAAGGGGGAAAGGTTAACAGAGGCTAGAGTTATAACTATTAAAAGTAGAGATCTTTTTTTGGATTTATTGGGATACATATGAGACTTTCCTTTCAGTTTACCGTGAAAGTTTTTGTCTCAGCATCTAGGAGTAATCCATTGTTATGTGGCCAATCTGTAAATACTGAAACTTTTGCCGTATATGTTCCGAGTATGGCATCCTGCGGTATGCTGTATCCAAAGACTAGTTGTTTAGTTTGCTGGACTTCTATATCTTCAAAGGTGTATGCCAGCAAAACTGTTGTTAATGTCGGGTCGAAAACCGTTATTGATATTAATCCATTTGTTATTGGATAGTTTCCTATATTCTTTATTTCAATGGAAAATTGTACAATTTCTCCCCGTAAAAACGCGCTTTGTGGATTGTTATTCTGGTCGGTTGTGGCAAGGTTTGTGATGTTTATCCCGAAGCTTATTACTTCTAAAGGTTGGACTTGTAGATTTCTATATCGTGTAACATGTGCGTCGTTTGGTTCAAGTTGGAAAAACTGCAGATTTCCATATCTCGTTACGTCAACGTTTCCGGGAACCACTTGAAAATACTGCAGGTTCAGGTATCTAGTTACATCTACATTATTCGATTTGAGTTTCATACATTGCATGTTTCTGTTTCTGGTGATGTCAGCGTTATTGGGTGATAGAACTTGATTATTCAAGTTTCTTGTTCGACTTACTTCAGCGTTACCTTGCGCACTTGCTATAGGGGTTATTGCTGTCAATGTAACAAGAATAACTAAGACTAGCTGTAAAGTGGTATTTACTTTGGTTATTAGCACGTACCACTTCTCCTTTTATCTGGAATTCCTCTACTATTTCGCAATTAAGTAGATTTCGTCAAGATAGCTGTAGGAGTAAAGATTCTCAAGTCTGATAGTTGTTGACTGACCAATTGGCACAGGGATAGCAAACTGATACCAAACATTGTTTTGAGGGGTAACATCAGGACGGAAATACGTGACACCATTGAACTTCACATTGAAGTTATTGCTAAAACCTCCTCTTAATGAGAATATTAAATAGGCTTCACTGTAGCCAGCGGCAACTGAGAACGATTTTTGAGCATATGACGAAAACTTCAGAGAATACGGAAAAGATCTGTAGTAATCGCTGCTAGTGGAGCTGCTAGATGCACTCCAGCCTTGAGATGTGCCATCGTCGAAATTATCGTAATAGACTGTGCTCCAAACATTTGAAAGTCGGTCAATGAACTTGAATGTTACTGTAAAGTTATCTTCTGAATAA
>QMYO01000200.1 GCA_003662715.1 Candidatus Bathyarchaeota archaeon
ACCAATTGGAGGCTCAGTTCTAATAACCGTTGGCGGCGAGGAATTAAAGAAAAAAATCATTCCCTTAGCCATAGCATTAAGAAAAATGGGCTTCAAAATCTACGCCACAGAGCACACCGCAGAGGCGCTGAGAAACGCTGGATTAAATAGCATAACTGTGCTGCACAAGATAAAAGAGGTTGAGAAGAAACCCAACATTCTTGAATACCTTCTAGAAAGAAAGATAGATTTAGTTATCAACATACCAACAACGGAGAACAAAGAAGAGCATGAGGATGCGCTGGAAGATGAATATACTATCCGAAGATTGGCTGTTGAATTCAACATCCCTGTTGTAACCAATTTTGAGTTAGCTTTGACTTTGACAAACATGTTGAAGCAACGTGCTGATAATGCGATAACTATGCGTTCCTTAAACGAGTATATGGACAGTTTATTGTGGAAGTACTGGTGAAAAGGCTTAGATAGATTAAAAATTTGTATCATAATATATTGCTGAAAGTCCATAAAGGTCTAGATTTCTAATCGTACAGGTAAAGGCTCATAAACGTTTCTAAGGAATCGAGTGTTAAATGATTTTATTGCAGTTGCAACTTCTACAAAACTCAAGCTTTTCTTTTTAGGTTTTAGATTAAACCTTAAACATAACTTTTCGGTGATAAGATTCTCTATTAGAAGGGCTTCGGTTCCAAAGACTTCTCTTAAATGCTTTGAAAAGACCTTTACTTTGTTGGGAATGTCTTTTTTCTTCAACCCGTTTCCTTCAAGGTAAATGTAAATTGTTTCAGTAGCATCTTTTCCAAAGAGAGTTGTTAAGGTTTCATTCACAATTTCAAGTAGGCAAGCTCCGAACTTTTCTTGCCAATCCAAATTTTGAGAAGCCATATTCTCACCTGACTTCCAATATATAATTTTTATTGTTCTGCTAAGATTTAAGACAACACATTTGAACACCTTGTTCAAAAAGTTGAACAAAGCCAATAATACATGAAGAGTAAATGCTACTTCCCTAGCATACGTTGAAGCTAAACGTAAGCAAACTTCTTTATAGAACATATACAAAAAATCAAGCTTTGCAACAAAATACTTCCACTAATTTAAGAGAGAGCAAAGGAAAATGAACCCCATAGAACGAAAAACCGCGTATTTTCACTCATCTGGACCACAGAACACCGAGACCGTATTAAAGTTGGCAAAAGAATATGCCCAAGCAGAAGGAATAAAAGACATAGTGGTAGCGTCTACTACGGGCGAAACTGGAGTAAAAGCCTCAGAAATTTTCAAAGGTTTCAACCTAATGGTGGTTACACATCACACTGGTTTTGCGGAGATTGGCACTCAGGAGTTGAGAGAGGAGAACCGCAGAAAAATTTTGGAGAATGGAGGCAAGGTGTTGACGGCGACTCATGCACTGAGCGGTGTGGAGAGAGCCTGTTCGAAAAAAGTTCAAAACAATTCTACCTATCGAGCTCATTGCCCACGCGTTAAGATTGTTCGGTGAAGGAACCAAAGTTTGCGTTGAAATAAGTGTGATGGCGGCTGATGCAGGTCTCATCCCCGTGAATAGAGACGTCGTGGCGATAGCGGGAACCAACAGTGGAGCAGACACTGCCATAGTAGTGAAACCTGCCACTACTTCTGACTTCTTTAGCCTCGAAGTTAGAGAAATTATAGCGAAGCCTAGAACTAAGATGTAAGAACTGGGAGGTACGAAAACTTATCAAAGACGTGTCTGCATCTTTGCATATTGAGCCAAAAAGTTGTATCTGGTTGGAATCTTAATTCGTTTTTCAAACTTAAAAATACTCTCTTTACGTTATTCCGTAACCATGAGAATGACAACTTTTATCTACTCTGCTAAAGGGTAGGCTTACAGTTAACGTGTGGAACAGTGACTATGGGAACTAAACGAACCTCACTCGAAAAGTTTCGCTTAAAACGAGCATTGGATAGACTAGCCGCTAAAGAAGGGAGAGGAACCGAACTTGTCTCCCTGTATGTGCCGCCGGGACGCCAAATCAGCGAAGTAGTTGCCATGCTTAAACAGGAACATGGAACCGCAGCTAACATCAAATCTGACGCCACAAGGAAAAACGTTCAGGACGCCATTGTGAAGGTTATGCAACGACTCAAACTATTCAAGAAAGTACCTGAAAACGGGTTAGTCATTTTCAGCGGAGCCATCCCGCAAAATGGTCCGGGAAGCGAAAGAATCGAAACGTACACGATAGTTCCGCCTGAACCGATTCAAGTGTATCTTTACCGTTGCGACTCTAGGTTTCACATTGAACATTTACAAGACTTTTTAAGGGAGAGAGAGACCTACGGCATCATAGTTATAGACTCCAGCGCAACAACCTTCGCCACTCTTCGAGGCAGACGATTAGAAATCGTTCAAGAAATCACGTCGGGCGTACCTGGAAAACATCGGGCTGGCGGTCAGTCAGCGAGAAGATTTGAACGACAACGAGAAGCCAAACTTTTAAACTATTTCAAGCGTATTGGAAATCACGCTAACGACATTTTCTTATCCATACCTGACTTGAAAGGTGTAATAATTGGTGGTCCAGGACCCACAAAAAATGATTTTGAAAAGGGAAGCTATCTTCACTATACGCTGAAAGACAAGATTATCGCAACCTTAGACACAGCGTATGTAGGTGAACAAGGAGTGGAAGAGATTATGGAACGAGCTCCAGAAATTATGCAGCGTGTCCGTTATGTAGAAGAAAAGAAGATTATGCAAGAGTTTCTTTACGAGATTGGACATGACACTGGCTTAGCAACTTATGGAGAGAGCGAGGTGAAACGATGTTTGGAAGAAGGCGCTGTGAAAACTCTTTTGTTGTCTGAAGCCCTCAACATGGTTCGAGCCACTGTTAAGTGTACCTCTTGTGAGTATGTTAAGCAAGAAACAATGAAAGCTGAAGAGACTATAAAGTTTCAGCAAGACATCAGCGAACAAACATGCCCAAAATGTAAAGCACCAGCTCTCCAATTGACTGAGGTTAAAGACGTTATTGACGAATTAGCTGAATTAGCTGAGCAGGTTGGAACAGACGTGGAAATCATCTCCATCGAGACAGAAGAGGGCCAGATGCTGAAGAAATCTTTCGGAGGCATCGCAGCTATTTTACGTTTTAAATCTCCCAGTTAATAGTTCGCATTCAGAAGGCGAGGTTGCAGGTGAGAGAAAGCCCTTAAATTATTCAACTTCTGTTTCTTTTCCCTTAGACATGTCAGCAGCTGAAACAGCGGTCAAAATCTTCCGCAAACTTCAACCAGAAGACTTCCGTGTACTATTAGCCATCGAATTAGGCATGAGTCGTTACCAACACGTCCATGAAAACATCATCCCTAAACTCGCAAATCTCCCTCAACAAGAAGTAACGTATCGTCTCCCCCGCCTTCGCAAACTACGTCTAATTAGGATATGGAAAGGACCATATATAGGCTATCAGCTTAATCAGGCTGGCTATGATTGTTTGGCAATTAATGCTCTTGTAAAAGCCAACGTGCTAGAAGCTTTTGGTAAACCTTTAGGTGTAGGGAAAGAAGCTGATGTCTACGATGCGCTGACGCCCAGCAACCAACAAGTCGCCGTAAAATTTCATCGATTAGGCAGAATTAGCTTCCGCCAGACCAGACGCAAACGAACCTACATAGCAGAACGTCAACACATCAGCTGGCTGTATCAGTCCCGGCTTGCTGCCCAAAAAGAATTCGAAGCACTCAAACTCATCTATCCATATGGAGTCTCTGTGCCAAAACCTATCCAGCAAAACCGCCACGTCATAGTAATGAGCATGATTGAAGGTGTAGAACTGACCAACTACACTCAAATATCTGAGCCACAAAACTTACTTAACGAGATTCTATTCAACGTGCGAAAAGCCTACCTAGAAGTCGGAGTCATTCACGCTGACCTCAGCGAATTCAACATTATCGTTAAGCCAGACGAACATATTCTCATTATAGACTGGCCTCAGTACGTAAAGAGAGAACATCCAAATGCTGACCAGCTTCTTAGGCGGGATGTGAGAAATGTGGTACGGTTTTTCCGAAGAAAATTTAACACTAAAACTCGGCTCAAAGAAGCCTTAACATATGTAAAAGGGGAGTCTTCTCTTTCTCAGTAGGAGCCTTTAATTGTAATGTATAGGATGTTGTTTCCGCGAACTAGGATGCTTCCGTAGTTTGCTGTTAACTGGTCTTTTACGTGTTCGGTGGCTCCTTCCAAGAGAATGTTCATGTAGCCGTCGCAACGAACCATTCTGCCTCTATACTCTACTCCATTTTTTAACGTTATGGAAAGCTGGTTGTTCAATTGTTTCGTTAGCACATTCAAAGGTTTCTTGCTAGGCTCTAACATCAGCAGTTACCAACAATGGAATATTCAAACCACACGCTCCATATAAAAGTTTTATTGAACAATAATCAAGATTAATTGTGCACGTATACAGAGATTCGTACACGAAAAACATATACTCCGTGTATGAATAATTAACTGAAAGTTTGGGGCTTGAAGAAGCTGAAAAGAGAAAGGAGTTCCTTTTCAATCT
>QMYO01000201.1 GCA_003662715.1 Candidatus Bathyarchaeota archaeon
ACTAAAAATAGGAATGGAAGTTGAGGCGGTTTTCAGAAAAATATACGAAGACAATCAAGTAATTAGATATGGAATAAAATTTAGGCCAGTTAAATTTCACAGACGCTGTAAAGAGGGAAAGAAGGGTACACATGATGTTTAATTTTTGTGTCGGAATATTTCAGAGAATATAAGCCGTTTTACAAAAAATTCTAGGGACAACCTTTCAATATCTAGTTGAATAAAATTTGAGGTATGGTGACGAACAATGACGGAAAAGGTAAGAATATTCCATGTTGGAAGATTTTGGAAGGAAAGTTGGTCAAGAAAAAAGGAGGCTATATCTGTAGAAGCCCTTTAAAAAAGCAATAAATGTAATGGAAGAAGCTAAAAAGGAAGAGCTTACGCTAAAGTTGATTGATGGTTCAACAGTTAGATTTTGCGGGATAACAAAAAATAGGAAAAAGCTTAGGAAATTCCTTGAAAGGGGAGTAAAAGAAAACATAATACTAGACTTCTCTTTTTTCTATTTCTTTAACTATTTTTTCAAGCTCTTTTTCGACATCTTTATCCAATGGTTCAGGTTGATGTTCTTTAAGTATCTTTTTAACCTCTTCACGAGCAATTTTCCATAGATCTTTTGACCCTGCTTCTTCCCATTCTTCTCTTTTCTCTCTTTTTATGATTTTTGGAAGATAATACTCCCCTTTAATGTGTTTTAAGGTATGTTTTTGGGAGAGATATTGTCCTCCTGGACCCACATTTTCTATTATTTCAATTGCCAAAGTTTCATCATTCACATCGATTCCGCGAATTGCTCGAGCGACCATGCCACATATTTCATTATCTATTACTGCTTGTTCAAAACTTGCTGTTAATGTTGATTCAAGGGCTCCGGCAGCATCGTAGATGAAGTTTATTCCAGCTGAAGCTGCCATCAATAGCGACGTAGCTTTTTCGAAACCTGCTTGAATATCTGGTATTTTTGAATCTGTTGCACCACCTGTTCCACGGCTTGGAAGACCATAATAACGGGCTAATTGTGCTGTTGCTGCATTTATAAGCCCAACTTCAATAGCTCCAAGAGCTATGTTACCAGTTTTCATATCCAAGGGTGCGGAAACGGTTCCATAAAGTATTGGGGTTCCTGGATTTGTAAGTTGAGCTATGGTTATTCCGCTTAGAACCTCAGCGTTTTGCTGTGTTAAAAGACCCGCAAGCGTAATGGGTGCTGTTGCTCCTGCTTGTGCTTCTGGTGCTATTAAAACTGGCTGTTTATATTTAGCGTATATCATAAGCCCCTCAGTTAAATCTTTGGAATGTTGCAATGGACTTACAGGGTTATGAAAACCTAGAAGCATAGGTTTTTTCATAAGCTCTTCTTCACCACCAGCAACAATAGATGCTAATCTTATAGTATCCATTGCGACAGTCCTACCATAGGTGTAGCCGTCAACGGTTTTTATTGTATTTTTAAATGCTTCAAACAATTCATATGCATGAGATACGGCATCGGGAATATCTCTAGGTTTAACAGTTACTGATGCATGATGTATATTTTCTAAGGCGTCAGCGAGTCTATAAAAGTTTTTTAAGTCGTTAAGGGTGGATTCTCGGCGCTTACCAGTTTCCAAGTCTAAAACATGCACTCCCGTACCTTGCATAGAGAAGTAAGTTCGTTTCTCTCCAAGTATTAATCTGTACTTTTGACTTCGCCCGAAAATGGAAAATCGACTTGGAGCTCTTTTAATAGCCTCTTTTACAAGATACTCTGGAATTCTAGCAATATTTTCTTTAAAATTTACAGCAGCTCCAGCTTCATTAAGCACTTGTAGAGCTTTTCGCTCTAATATTTTTATGCCTACATGTTCTAGGATCTCCATCGTGGCAGTATGAATTCTATAAATGTCATCACGACTTAGAACTTCAAATTTTATATTTGCTCTCAAAAACTTCCCTCCCTTACATGGATTACTTAGCTTTATGTACATAAGCTACTTAGATTAATAATTCTTGCGGTTAGACATTATTTCTCAACATTTACATACAAGAACATTACCTCTTTTGGGGGAGTATACGTATATATAGCTTTGGAATTTTCAATACTTTTCTATGAAATATCAATCTGTCTGTAAGAAATATTTCACCAAAATATTGTTCTCATGGCTATCGCAGCGGACAATATAGAATTATCTGGTGAAATTATCTTGTTTTGATGAGAAATCGTGAACATTAAAAGTAAATAGTTGAATTTAGCATAGTCTCTTACCGGGATCTTTTTTTAACCATCTTGACATAGTTTTCTAACATTTTTTCTATGTCTTTGTCTAATGGTGGTGATTGATGTTCTTTAAGAATTCTTCTTATTTCTTCTTTAGCTCTGTTTCTTATATCTTTTGTATTTGATTTTATCCATCGTTCATAGGGCTGTGTATCGAATATTTCTGGAATGAAATGTTCCTTTCTGAAGAATTTTCTTGTGTGTTTTTGTGTTAGGAAGTTTCCTCCAGGTCCAACTTCATCTATTACATCGATTGCAAGTGTTTCATCAGATATCGCTATGCCTTTTGCTAGTTGTTCTACCATTCCGAGAAACTCATGATCGGTTATTATTTTTTCATAGCATACAGCTGATGAAAAATCAACTGAGCCCAAAGCGTATGTAATGTAGTTGAATCCTGATAGAACAGCTAGAACTATGTTGAATGCTGTTTCGTAGCCTGCCTGTATATCTAGGGTCTTAGAGTCCGTGTTTCCAGCTGCGCAGCGAGATGGTATACCATAATACCTAGCAAGTTGGGCGAAGCCTATAGCCATTACTCCGAGTTCTGGGCCACCAAGCCTTGGAACACCCGTTCTCATATCAAGTACTGTTGAAACGGTACCGTATACAACCGGGGCGCCAGGATTTAAAATCTGGGCAAATACGATCATAGCTAAATTTTCAGCGTTGTGTTGTACCATTGTTCCAGCTAAAGTTGCTGGACCTGTAGCCCCAGCCATAACCTCCGCTGAAGGTATTATTGGCTGCCGCAATTTAACATATTCCAACGCCCCTTCTATCATAGTTGTGCCCCATTGCAATGGACTTGTCGGGTTAACCATGCAAAGAAGCATAGGCTTTCTCATGAGTTCTTCTTCACTTCCAGCTGCCATGGATACCATTTTAAGGCAATCTTTAGCTATGACTGAACCTCTAGCTCTACCTCTTATGCATTTTTCGGTGTTTTTTATCTGGTATAGTATACAATAGGCGTGTTCTGCATGTTCTGGTACGTCTTGAGGATGAACTACACCGTATCCTTCATCGACTCTTTTTAGGTAGTCCATTATTCTTACAATGTTTTCGAAGTCTTTGAGCGTTGCAGGTCTCTTTAATCCAGTTTCAATGTCGTATACAAAGGGTGGAGTGCAGACTGGAGCAAAATGGATTCTTCCATTTTCAAATCTTATGCTCTTCTTAGGGTTTCTTGCATACCAAGTGAACCTACTTGGAGCTTTTCGTATGGCCTCTTCAACTAGATGGGTAGGGATATAAACTCTTTGCTTCTTATAGTCCACATACGCTCCTGCCTGATCGAAAATTTTAAGGGCATTATTATTTTTAAAAACTACACCAGTTTTCTGTAAAACCTCTAGAGTTGCGTAGTGTATTTCTCTTAACTGACTTTTTGAAAGAAGTTCTAACGTAGGGAAATTAAATTTTATCATTTCTCTCACCAAGTTGCTTTAATATAACTATTTGTTTGCCGCTCTCTACAACTAATCCCTTTACTTGTTAGTTAGTTATTAAAACATTTCTGTTTCTCGCTGACAATAAGGTTAATGAAAAATAATTGTATTTTGACGTTAAAATTTAAGGGGATAGATAATGTTTACTTAACCTGATGTAAACATGTAACTTTTTATTTTACCTTTATCTAAATTAACAATCACACCTCTTAGGGTACCTTCAGTATATTCACTACCTGGGTTTAGACATACGGTGCGACCAATTTTGGCAACCCCCCTCGACTCATGGATATGACCATGAAGCCCTAAAAGAGGCTGGTGTTTTTCGATAGCTTTTCTTACGCTGATTGAACCGAAGCACACCGAATAGGAGTACAAATAACTGTACTCTTAAGTAGGCCTTTAAACCTAGTATTTGTATGATGGCCTGAGCAACTATGAACAGTGTACCAAGCAATAAGAGCCCCAAAAACCACTTATCGCTTCTGCAGCCTTCTCCCATCCCATCATAATAAAGAGCGTTTTTAGAGCTGGATCAATAATATATGCCGTTAAAACACCACACCAAATAAAGTTTACTGCAACCCATCCGAAACTTGAGAGAAATCCTGCTAATGGATGAAGAACTCTACTGTTAAATATACAGTCTCCTCCGCTTCTTGGCATAATTATTGCTAAAAATGCCCACACGAGCGCACCAAATATCATTGGAATAAGAGTTATTAGTATTCCTATTGTAAGATTTCCTCCAGGACATAGATAAGGGCCCCATAGGAAGTACCACATTGCACTAAGTCCCCATGAGATGTTGAGTG
>QMYO01000202.1 GCA_003662715.1 Candidatus Bathyarchaeota archaeon
TCCCGAAGCTTTGAGACCGTTTCAAACACTGCTTCTGAAAAACTCATCAAATCCTTTCTGATTTCCTGAGAGACTTTCCATTTTCTTTCCATAATTTCTAGCAGTCGAAATGCTATGCCTTCGCAGAAATCCGCTATCTCACTTGTTAGGTTTGTGAAGCGAAGGAAGTCTTCTCGACTCATTAAAATGGCACCTATCTCAGCGAGTTCCTGTACAACCGTACGTCTCGCCGCGCCCACGCTGTCCCCTAGCTCTTTAATTTCATTGAACAATTGTTGAGCCGTTTTTTTGTCACCCTTCACGAAACAATTCATCATCTGCGGGACTTTACGGCTGATGTCCACCACTTTTCTTAAGTGTTCTTGACAAACATTGAGGGCTCTCCTTTTCACTCGCTGTTCGGTTTCTACTGGGAAAACCATTTTTCGCTCCTCTTGAAAGTCCTCGTGTTGTCCGTGATATAAGAGATGCATTAAACCTTAAAAAAGATAGCGAAGAAAGCGTTGAAGCCACATTATAGCAATGGTCAATGTCATTAATTTTTGACTAATTGTCCCAAATTTTCAAAATCTATTTTATAGCAAAAGTAGCTGTGGAAAAGCTCTGGAAGCTCATCAATTTTGTTTCTAACCTGTCTCCAAGTGTCGCGGTCTCGTATAGTCACTGTGTTGTCTTTGAGCGTTTGATAGTCAACAGTAACTCCTAAAGGAGTGCCTACTTCATCCGCTCGTGCATATCGTCTTCCAATAGACCCGGACTCGTCGTATTCTACGGTAAAGCCAGCGTCAATAAGCATTTGATACACTTGTTTTGCTTTTTCCGGCAACCCGTCTTTACTCATCAATGGAAAAACAGCAACTTCTATGGGTGCGAGGTCGCGTGGAAGACTCAGCAATGTCCTATCTTCCTTTGTTCTGTAGGCGTATTCCAGAGTGACGTAAAAAAGTCGATCTGAACCGAAGCTTGGTTCCACAACATGGGGAATGAAGCGTCTACCTTTCTTCTTCACTTTTTTATGAGTGATTTCAACGTGTTCTGGCAAGATTTTGAAGGAGTTAATTGTGTAGAAGTTTTGTTTCTTGAATGCTTTTTCTATTTCTTCGGGGTCTACTGTGGAGAGCAGTTTGATGACTCTTGATGCTTTTTCTTTGAAGGCTGGGCCTATTTTTGACATGATTGGGGTGATTTTTACCTCTTCTTTCACAACGGGTTTTTCGTATTTTTTGAATGCGGTCAAATCAACACCGCTGAATTGCATGTGATGTTTTAGGTCATAATCTGTTCGATAGTTGTGGCCCGAAACCTCTACCCAGCCCCATCTTTCTAGGTAAACTTGCTGATCATATCCCTGCACTGAATAGTGTGCTCTTTCCCAATCTAGCTTTTCGATGAAGCGTTGTTTGTCCTCTGGAACTCCTAACTCGATTAGGAAATGCTTGGACAATGCCATGAAGAATGCCTGCCACTCTGTCGCTATTAATCCTTTATTTAAGGCTTCTTTAACTGTGACTTCGATGGGTTCTTCTATGCTCTTCAATACTCTTTCGGTTGGCAGTAATCTCAGGGTTTCGTTTTCCACTTCCTTCAACATTGTGCATTGAGGCTCTTCTGGGTCAAAAAAGAACTCGAGGTCCATGATGGTGAATTCTCTTAGTCTTATTGGACCTTGTCTTGGAGAGATTTCGTTTCTTAATGCGTGGCCAATTATGGCGACTCCGAATGGGAGTTTTTCTCTTGCGTATTCATAGATGCGTTTGTATTCTACGAAGATTCCTTGAGCTGCTTCGGGGCGGCCGTAGCCGGCTGCGTCGGAGTAGGGTCCAATGGTGGTTGAGAACATGGTTAGGAATTGTTTGGGTTCGCTGAAGTTTCCGCCGCATTCGGGACAGTGAATTTCGTGTTTGTTTATTTCGTTCATTATTTCTTTGAGGCTGAGTTTTTCGGTGTCTGTTTCCTTCATTTCTGCGAATTCTAGAAGTAGGTGGTCGGCTCGAAACTTTCGTTTACAATTTTGACATTCTACCATGGGTTCTTTAAAGGCGTTTAAGTGGCCTGAGGCTTCAAAGACTTTGCTGGGCATAATAATGGATGTTTCAATTTCGAAAAGTCCGAGTCTGCGGATAAAGAAGTCTCGAAGTCTGTTTTCTATTTTCCTCTTTAGTATTGAGCCTAATGGACCCACGGTTATGAAGCCGCTTACTCCGCCGTAAATTTCGAAGGAAGGCCAGAAGAAGCCTCGGCGTTTCGCTATTTCGCTGATGATTTCGAACTTGTCCGTTGACCGCATGGATGTTTCAGCTCCGTAGTGTTTTAGTGTTTACAAACTCTTAATATGTTACTTGATAATAAATTGTGACGTTTAGTTTGTCTTTTAAAGGCAAGAGTTTAAGGTTTAAAAAGAAGGAAGGGATATTTTAAGAATGGGTAGGGGAGAGAGGAACTATCGCCTTCCATTAAGTCCTTAAAAATGCGGAAAAGAGTAGGAGTTGATTCGAAGGCTCAAAAAAGTAATTGATTCTTATTGGGCGAGGAGCAAAGCTTTCAGAATCATAATCATAGCTACATTTTCCTTGTTTATGGCAGTTCCGCTCATTCTTCTCACAGTGTATGCACGCACTCTTCTGGGACCTAGTGTTACTACCTTCTTTTTGATTGCAATATTGGTTTTTGTATACGTCATTCGCAAAAAGGGATATGTGGGGAAGGTCAAGGAGCGTTCGCCAAAACATTACCTCAAATATTACTACTCTGCACGTAGGGTGCAGTTCATAGTGGGCGGAGGCTTATTAACTGCTTTCGCAATCCTCACATTATTGAGAGTGCTTTTAGGTCGCCCCCTTCCATATCCCCCAGGAGTCCTGCTCTTCATTATCTTAATGGTTCTTGGAGCGTGTGTTAGCGACATAATAGGGAAGGAAACTTAGATGGTATTAATAGCAGATGGGGTCTTAGCGATTTTGTCATTGTTTGTTTTAGTGGCTACCCCGATTTTGCATACATGGGCTCTGCTTTAACTTTTCCATCTGCGCAATAAATTAATTAAGCGAAATTTGAGATTACATGAGGGAAATGATTTGGCATTTGGACATCTAGTGCTGTTATCTGATGATGAAATTGAAAATATCCACGAAGCAAGTTTGAAAGTACTAGAGGAAATTGGAATAAAAGTTCTCAGCAAGAAAGTGCAGAGTCTGCTGGCTGAACATGGCGCAAAAGTAGACGCCGCTAGTTCCATCGTGAAGATTCCGCGTTCGCTGGTGGAAGAGGCGATTAAGAAAGCGCCAAAAGAAATAGTCCTATGCGCAAGAAATCCAAAATTCGACCTAAAACTTCCATCAAAAAATTTCACCTACGTTGCCACAAGCGGCTATGCAACTTTCATGAGAGACTTCGAAACCGGGAAAAAAAGAATGACAAAAACGTCGGATTTAAGAGACTTCGCCATCATAGCCGACTATCTTGACCAAGTCGATTTCTTCGACTCAATTGTAGCACCTACCGAACTGCCACCACCTGTTCAGACAGTCCATGGCTTAGCCGTCTCATTTGAAAACACAGAGAAACACGTTTTGAACAGAGCCCTCAGCGAGAAACAGGCAAAATGGCAAATCAAAATAGCGTCCGCCATTGTCGGTGATGAAGAGAAGCTGAGAAAAAGACCTATATTCTGCTCAATTAATTGCCCTGTTAGTCCACTTCTATTCGAGGAAGGTTCATCTGAAGCCATAGTTGAGTTGGCTAGGGCAGGAATTCCAGTTGTTCCCATGTCTATGGCTTTATGCGGCAGCACAGCTCCAGGGACAATTGCGGGAACATTAACCATAGTTAACGCTGAAAACCTTGCCTCCCTTGCCATTCTCCAATGCGCCAGCCCAGGTGCTCCAGTGGTCTACTGTGCAGAATCAACATCAGCAGACATGAGAACAGGCGACATCAACTATCAAGCACCAGAACTCCCTCTCATCGCAGCGGGAGCAACTCAGATGGCGAGGCGGTACCAGCTTCCTTGCTACACAACATCAATGGGGATGGATGAAACTCCAAATGACTGGGAATCACTCATCGGCGCTTCTAAAAGGCTCGCGCTCATACAGTTGGGTCGCGGCGACATCTCTGCTGGCTTCGGTTCTCTCGAAAACGCGGAAAGCGCAGCGTTGGAGCAGGTGATTCTTGACGCTGAAGCTTGGGAACAGGCTAAAGCATACCTACGTCATTTCAAAGTTAACGAAGAAACCTTAGCTTTCGACGCCATCAGAGAAGTTGGTCCAGGAGGCAACTTTTTAGGACTTAAACACACTTTGGAACACTTCCAAAAGGAAATATGGCTCAAGAAAGAACCAGCAATCTTATCTTCTACGGATGGCTCCATCGTTGAAAGGGCAAAGGAAAAAGTAAGACAAATACTTTCATCCCATGTACCCTCCCAACTCGATGAAGAAGTGAAGAGGGAAATAAGCCAGATTCTCCGTGACTGCGAAAAAGACATGCTGTAA
>QMYO01000203.1 GCA_003662715.1 Candidatus Bathyarchaeota archaeon
ACGGAAAATCTTCTGCCTTAAACGCGGGGAAGAACTCTGCGGAGTCATAGTTTACTCTTATCCGCCGCCCACATGCTTTGGACGAAGGCTTGTCCTACCAAAAATGAGTATAAAAGAGCTTAACGAAAAGTTGAGCATAATAAGCCGAGTTGTTGTGCATCCCAAATACCGAACAATAGGCTTAGGCGTTAAGCTTGTGCGTGAAACACTGGATAAGGCTGGAACACCCCACGTGGAAATGCCCGCAGTCATGGCAAAATACAACCCCTTCGCAGAAAAGGCTGGAATGCGGAAAATAGCTGAGCAGCCACCGCCAAAAGAAGCCTTAGCCATTGCAGAAGTTTTAAGCAAACTCGGCTTCAACATTCACTTGCTCGGAAGCGAAAAATACGTTTTGAACAAGCTCAACACGCTAAGCGACAAAGAAATACGAACAATAAGAGAAGCATTCATTAAGCATTCTCATGCACGGTTTATGAAATACTTCTTCTGCCACATGCCATTCGGCAGAAAAGAAGCCTACGCAAAAGCAGTAAGGCAAGCCATTCTTGAAAGGCTTACACGCTTAATCAAAGTCTGCGGCTTCCTGATGCAGACGAAAATTTACCTGTTCTGGGAAAACCCCAATAATTCGGCAAAGGCAAAGTCTTCAAAATGATGAACCGCCCCTATCATTCAGTTAGACATTATTAAAAGAACGTCGCCGAATACTTTTGGATGCGCATCAAAACAGCGAAATCGTTTTTTCAGTCAAAAAAATAGAGCTTTCTTCTATAAGCTTCTTCTGAGAAATTGTGAAATATCGCTTTTGAGTAATATTAAGATTTGCTGGAATGAGAAGAGGAGAAAAGAGGAGAATTGAAGAAACTATTCTTCATAATATTGTTGATGCTGCTGACAAGCCCGTTAACATTGATGTTTAAGGTTCAACATTTTGCCATATCAAAAGTTGCGGATTATAGTGACTCAGGCACTCCTGTTAGCGGATATATCTCCGAAAACACTACATGGACATTAGATGGCAGTCCATATATTGTTATAGAAAATGTGATAGTGGAACCGGATGTAACTTTATTGATAGAACCAGGTGTCGTGGTTAAGTTCACTAATGGAACTGAAATGATCATAGACGGTGCCTTAATTGCTCAAGGCAACGTTACGCATAGAATTATCTTCACGAGCAACTCTACAACACCCCAACCAGGCGATTGGGGAAGCATTCGATTTAGAAATAAGAGTGACGATGCCCGTTGCATAATTGAGTGGGCAATAATTCAATATGCAAATTTTGGAGTTTTTTCTGAGTCAGCTTCCCCTACGATTCAGAACAGCATAGTTAGATGGAACCGTTATGGCATATATGGGATTGAGAGTGGTTTATCAGTTATAAATAGTACTATTTTAGAGAATGTTGGGGATGGTATTTATGGACAAGGCAGGGATGCAATCTGGAAGATATTAAATTCAAATATCTCATCAAACTGGGGTTACGGAATTTGCATCGTTTCTTCCCGCGGTTCCTCGGTTACTGTAGATAACTGCTATACTTTGAACAATAGATTTATTGGCATCTTTCTAAATATAGGCGATTCTTCTGGTGCTGTTATTTCTAACAATCGTGTGTTGAATAACGGGTCACCTGAAGCTGGTTTTCCTAAAGATGGAGTTCGCGCACATGCTGTATATTGGAGTTCTCTCTTAATTTCGGATAATACAGTTTTTGGAAATAATGGCCATGGAATTTATGCATCCATTGGACATGGGGGCTCCCTCTTAATATCAGATAACACGGTTTCTGGAAATAATGGTACAGGAGTTTTCGTTAATATGGATTATAGTGGAGGATGTATCGTAAATTTATCAAAGAACATCGTTTCGAACAATAACGGCACTGGCGTCTATCTCGAATGGAAGTATTATCCTCCTGCTCGGTTTGTTGCTTCCGAATTAACAGTCATTTACAATAATCAATCGGGAATAATTTCCAATATTGGTCCTGTGCATCGCTCAAAAATATTCTCAAATTTTCCCTATGATTTTGTGGTTGTTTCCTCTGGTGATGTAAATGCAACTTTAAATTGGTGGGGCACAACAAATGAAACTGTAATTAAAGAACGCATCTACGACTACCATGATGATTATAATTTAGGTAGAGTTTTATACAAGCCGTTCTTAATGCCTCCTGTAGCTAATTTCACATTTTCACCAAATACTCCATATACTTATGGAACTGTAGCTTTTGATGCTTCAGCCAGTTTCAGTCCTTACGGCTCTATTATAAACTTTACATGGAATTTTGACGACGGCAATGTCGCCACCACAACATCTCCCGTTATAACGCATATTTACACAACACCTGGCAATTACAATGTCATGTTAACGATTACGGACGAGTTTGGATTAACAAACAGCACGTCAACCACTGTCACAGTTTTGGAAGACGGTATTCCTCCGGTTACTACTGACGATTATGACGGCTTATGGCACAATGCTGATTTCACTGTAACCTTAACTGCTACTGACTATGAAAGCGGTGTAGCAGAAACATACTATCGCATCAATAATGGTCCGATTAAAGCTGTCAGCATAGACGGCCAACCCCGCATCACCACTGAGGGAGCTAACAACACCTTAGAATATTGGAGTGTTGATAATGCTGACAATGAGGAGCTTCCCCACAAAATCTTAACTGGAATCAAGCTTGACAAAACAGCACCTACATTTGATGTTTCCTCTCGCATACCCGAAGGCGATGTGGAGCCATACCAAGAAGTAAAGGTTTCGGTGAATGCTACCGATTTGATAAGCGGATTGAAAACGATCACACTATACTACACAAATGACACTGTACCGCACAGCGCCCCAATAGTTTTTAACACTACAAGTGCACTCTGGGAAGCCGTAATACCTGGACAAAGAGAAAATACCCAAGTAAAATATTGGATAGAAGCTTACGACAACGCTGGAAACATGGCCATAGACGACAATGCTGGACAATACTATACTTACACGGTCATACCAGAATTTCCAACAGCCATAATCCTGCCCCTATTCATGATTCTATCTGCAATAGTCATCGTCTTCGCAAAAAAGAAAACCTATAAAAACAGAAACCTAAAACCCCCATTTTTCCCACATTATTCGGTTTCCCTTCGGATACTCCAATCTGATTTGCTCTTAATTTGAACTGTTCTGTTAGTGTCTCTTAACAGAACATAGCGTCCCATATTCATGCATCCTTGTCAGCTTCACGCTGAAAAGTGAAAAGCTTAAGACCGCTTTTAAAAGGTTCACATGGAAAATCCGTTTTTCTGCACCGCCAAGTGAAATCCGCCGTTTTCAGGCTTTGTTTTTCACTTGAAAGTGATTCTAAGCAAAATTTAGAAAATCCGCCTAAACCTTAGCCGAGGGAAAAGAGAAATGAGAAAATTAAGCTATCCGAAAATAAGCCTTCCAGCAAAAGCAAGCCCGCAAGCAGTTAAAAAGGCAAACATGATGCTAACGTATAAGGGTTTCTACAAGTCGGTGAACGAAAAGCCACGGGGCGAATGGATTGAAATCTTCGCCAGCGACTGGTTCAAGGATTACTGGGCTTTCTACGCTTACATAAGCCTTGACAACCACAAGAAAGACATAGAAGCCATAAACAACCTTATCCACAGGCTTAACTGGAGAGACGGCGACGTCTACGTTGAGCTGATAAACCACAGCGAAGGGCTAAAAGACTTCTACCATTGGCTGTATGAAAAAGGCTACTTCACGCATCACTGCGCCTTAGACCCAGAAAACTGGCGAAAATGGTTCAGAGGATAAAAGCTTTGGAGGTATGAAGAAGTTGGCCAGATCGAAAACCCAAAAGCCTAAACTCTGCCCCAACTGTCCCCTCATCTCTTTACTGCCAATAATCATGGCTAACAGAGTCTGCTATACGCGTGATAAGGATCAGCTCACACCGCACAAGATCTGCCAGCTGCTCAGGGCCTTCTGGAGTAAACACCCTTATGTAACGCTTGAAGGCTGTCCGTATTTTTCCAAAACCGAGAGGATCGATATCTATGCCAAAACACAAGCGGAAACCAGGTAAGTTCTGGCCATATGTTCGCCCATTAATCTGGGAGAAGGCTCAGCAGCTTTATCAGATGGAGCAGGCTAAAGGCATGGGTGAAGACTTTAAAGGCTTGACAGCAACTCGCAAAGAGCTAAGAGAAGGCGGATACTTCTACACAGCCAAACTTATCGTTTTACGGAACCTTTGGCGGGAAAAGAAAGGCTTACCCTCAATCGAAGAGGAAGCCTACACCCAGCAAGAACAAACCACCACTACAAAAAATCCTATACTGCAATTTAAAAACCAGAAACCACAAAATAATAAACGTAAAGGAGGCGGAAAAGAAAATGCCTAAACCTGGCTACGGAGCCATAACCATACCCTTAACCCTTAAAGAACAGTTAACGGCAATGGCTAAAGCTTCAAATCAAAGCGTTCCAAAA
>QMYO01000204.1 GCA_003662715.1 Candidatus Bathyarchaeota archaeon
AACGTGAAGGGTGTAGGCTATAAAGAGGCAAGTCATTTCTTGAGAAATATAGGCTTCGTAAACCTTGCCATAATAGACTATCACATAATCAACATTCTAGCCAGACATAAACTCATCGAAAAACCAAAAACCATCACTAGAAATAGGTATTTCGAAATTGAAAACCTACTTAGAAAAATTGCTGAAAAATTAGGTTTGACACTTGCAGAACTAGACCTTTACCTATGGTATTTAGAGACAGGAAAAGTCCTCAAGTAAATTTATGTGTAATCCTCATTCCAAAAACGTATGGAGATGTCCCCCGCACACTCCCATTTTTCTTTCAGAAAGCCGTCAGTATGGAAAGGCAAGAGTTATTTATTTACTACGGAACAACCACCACTATAGGCTTTCATTGTTATAGTGAATGAAATCATGTATTGTATAATCCGCATTGCTCTCCTATTCCCGCCTCACATATACTTTATGTATATAATCGAGTAAAAGAAGTCCAAAAAAGCGAGATTTCGGTTGAAACAACAAGTTATTAACAAAAGAGCCTTTTTGTTATTGAATGATTGCTTCGACAGAAATCTCCTCAAAATAAGCTTCTTTATATCTACATATTAATATAATTGGAATAGTAGGTGAATTCGCAAGCAAAGAAAAGAGGGAAGCTAAGAGGTTTTCCGCAGAAGCTCACTTACACCCCTGAAAACTCTATGTTTCAAATCGCTAATTAAGGCTGGATTAAAGTAGTTTCTCATAAATATTGAACTGCTTATTCTTCCCTGGAGAAAGTCTATTTCTGATTCTTTCAAGTGTTTAGTCATATAGGTTGCCCAATACTCTCGAATGTCTCCAAACCTTAATGGAAGCTTCTTTTTGTAGAGTCTGTTATGTATGGTTGGCCATGTCAATTTATCGTTTAAGGCTATTCTTTCCAGGAAAGCTTTAGGCATGAATGTTATGAATGCCTTCTTAGTTTTACGAATGAAAATCTGCTTAAATCTGAAGTGCTCAAGTGTTTCCATGCCTTCATTATAGTATTCGCCTAATCTGTTTTGGCTTGCCAATTCTATTATGAGATTCCATGAAGCTAAGGCTTCATTTACTCTAAGGCCGGATATTAAGCAGAAATCCATGAAGTCATCGAGGCCTACAACCTTCTCTTTCACTTGTTTAATCCACTCTAAAACTTCACCCTCATTTTGAACCTTCGTGATTCTGTTTAAAAGCAAATCATCCGCGTTATTCAGCTTCCACTTCAAACCATAAGCTCTAACAAGCCTCTGAAATCTCTCATAGATTCCAAGATACTTACTTAGATTTGAAAGTGCACATAAGATATGGTTTCTCTTGTTAGGGTTGATAGGTTGAAGTCTCGAAAAGTCTCCCTCAAACAAGCAATTGCAGTATCTCTGCGCATACCTATACATATCCTTAGCATATCTCAAAGAAACTTTATTTTTCAAGTATTCAAAGAAATCAAGCCAATTTATAGCTCCTTTTTGGAAATTCTGACAGTTAAAAGCCCGGTGCTCTAATCCTTGCTGAGCTACGGGCCCATGCTAACGGAGCTACGGATACTTTGCAGCCTATTGAATCTAAAATAGTTAACATATTAATAAATCTTAGACGTCAAGGAATCGCTAAGACAACTTTGGGGCTTATATGCTTTCTTTTGCAGTGAAAACGAGATCAGCAGAAGCGATATCTTTATGGATACAGATGAAAAATCGAGGTCATTTAGAAAAAATGTGTGGTGTTTTCTAGGTTTTGTTACGTTGTGAATAGTGGATAAAATTGGGGTTTATGGGCCTGTTTGTCCGAAGTGGTCTGCCATCTCTACTATATCGTCTATTCCAACGTAGTTGTTGCATGTTATGTCATATATGGGATTCCAGTTTGGATCTCCCGGTATAGCTCCAAAATGTTCAGCTACAGCCACAATATCATCTATACCACAGTAACCATCACCAGTGACGTCATACGGCCACCTAACCCACACAACTCCATCCACATAGATGTTATCCTCAGTGTCTGTTTCGCCTGGTACGGGTTCAGCATAAGCCCATACATTATAATTACCTTTAACAAAACCTGTTGTGTTCCAGTTGAAAGCGACAGTTATCAGTGATCCATTCTGAAGAGTTATCAGTTTTGTTTTTAACTCGGTCATGTTTGCATATACTGTTAGATTGAAGGTCTCTACATAATCGCCTGGATTTATTGCCGTAACATTTATGCAGAGGCTACAGTTTTGACCTACAGCATTCTTTAGAGCTGTAACTTCAGTTATGCCAATGGCGTGTACTGGAGGTGTTCTGTAATATGCTATGTAAGTTCCGCCTTTAGTCACGTTTATAGTGGTGCTCCTTTCACCTATGCTCCACTGTCTAAATTGATGTCCATGCACATCATGCTGCGGAAGTGTAAATGTGTGCATGCCAGCTAAACTTGTAAAAGTATGAGGGGTTTGGTATCCGGTAAGTGAACCGTCCATTGTTATATTCAGATTTACATCAATCCCTTCATTGATGCAATGCGCCCTTATAGTAATGTTGTATAATAATAGTAGAACTGCATGTAAATGATGATCGGCACGTATTGTTACAGTTATTGGGTTAAGATCTCCTACATTAATACCGTCAAGTTCCCAATGATGAAAAATATATCCAGCGAAAGGCATGGCTTCCACTGAAACATTTTGACCCTCAAAGTAAACATAAGTACCAGGCGGCGGATCTGTGGTTCCGCCAGAAGTGGCTGTGATCGTTAATGTAAAGTTAGGTGGCAGAATACTCCCATAGGGGTACATAAGAGGATATCTATCAGTATTGTTTACATCAATAATGTATGAGGTGTCTCCTATACCATCACTCCCATGTTGATCTTGGTTTGGACCCCTTTTTATGTCTACGCCAATATAGTTGCTCCAATAATTACCACCAGAGGGATATCCATTATCCCATATGTTAGATGATGCTATATTATGTACTTGCTGAGTATTATTGAAGAAGTTGTTGTGGTAAATTTGATTGTCAAAAGAATTATCTATTCCAATACCATGAGAATTGTTTGCTATGTTGTTTTGATGAATATTGTTGCTACGGGAATAAAATAAGAGGACTCCATAGTAACTATTTGTTATGTTGTTTTCAGAAATAATGTTAAAATCCGAAAAAACTGCGAGAATGCCTCTAAGAATGTTATTCTCTAGGTTGTTTTTATATATCGTGTTTCGATTACTTTTATAAAGTTTGATGCCAACTTCGAAGTTTTGAATATGCAAGTTCTTTATTTTCACCTTTGTTCTTCCAGATATGTTTATTCCAATTCCAGAGCCAGAACCATAGAGCGTAAAGTTTGCACCGTTAATTGTTACACTATCTCTTTCAACAATGATCCCGTCAGCGAAGCTTGTAATATTATCTGTTAATGTATATGTTATGTTGTCATAGGTTATTATTGGAGCATCCGGCGGGTCTATGCTCCCATCAGCCCGTATATGCACAGTCCCAGTCCAGTCGCTCCTAGCTGGTTTAATATTAATTGCTAAACTTAACATGCTTATCATAAGCATTAAAAACATCATTTCTGAAACTATTTTCTCTTTCAACTTACATTCTTCTCCATATGTTAGGAGGTTTAACCTTCAAAATCCGGCTCATCAGCCTTTAAGCTATATACGACTTAAACTGATAAACCGGAAGCTAAAGGTAAACTCTCCAACGGTATATCTAACAGTTTAACAATTTATTATTTATGGAAAATTCTTCTACAGTTATTATTATCTCCTCACTCTCCTGTAGTAACAGGCTACGGGCCCTGTTGATCTCTGTCCTCTAAAGCAATCTTAAGGCACATTAAAATTGTAATTTTCTAAATCAAAACTTTGCACAAACCATACAAGACGAGATTATCAATAGAACAATTTCTCCTTGACTGTTTTTTGGCAATTCAAGTTAAGGCAAGGCAAAAAGAGGAAGATTTACTATGGGAAGGTTAATGATAGAACGTTCTCGTTTATGGATATTTCCATACCATTTGAATCCAGAAGTCTTGTCTCATGTATTCCCTCTTTAATGATTATTTCAGGAGCCTCGTAATTAACCGTATAGTATCCAAAGGTAAGTATTGCCAATTCGCCGCCACCACTTTTTCCGTCAACACCCCCAATTAATGAACCGCCTATAATTATCAAATCCTTTTCGATCACCGGTCCAAGGAAAACCCCTTCATAAACATTGCTTTCATTAAGATATTGCGGAGGTTTTCCTCCAACGAAACCTCCAAGCGACACATTAATTAACTTTAAACTTTGAGAATCGTTGGAGGAAAACCACATAATAGAGCCCAAATTTTACAAATGGAACTGTGAAGTTTTTATGAGACTCTTAGCAATTATGGGTCTATTGGCTATATGTCTTTCCGAAATTTCTTGCTATATGAACCATATCGTCTATCCCTATATAATCGTCCCCATTCTGATCTGCCAT
>QMYO01000205.1 GCA_003662715.1 Candidatus Bathyarchaeota archaeon
AAACAACACGTTACAAGGCAATACCTACGGCATAAGACTATACGACTCAGACTACAACGAAATAGCAGAAAACTTCATAAACGCCTCCGGCTACTACGGCATAAACTTCTACGCTCGCTCCAGCCAAAACAACATAACCAAAAACATAATTATTAACGGCAAATACGCTGTACTACTCGAATACGCCAATTACACAACAGTTTATCTAAATACGATACAAAAGAATACAGAATACGCCCTTCGCCTCTCATACACCTTTAACTCGTTAATAAAGGGCAACACTATAGCAAATAACAAATACGGCGTTTACATATGGAACTGCAGCCAAAACCAATTCTACTACAACAACTTCATAGACAACACGATACAAGTAGAACATTACGACGCACCAGTAACAGCAAACACGTGGGATACAAACATTTGTCCAGGAGCAAAAGGCAACTACTGGAGCGACTACACAGGCGTTGACGACGGTAGCGGTCTTGGAAGATGGGGAGAACCAAGAAACGCTAGCGATGGAGTGGGCGACACACTAATACCACACTTGCAGGTAGACTGGTATCCCCTCATGTACCCGTGGGCACCAGTCCCCCCAGTATACCCAGTGGCCATCTTTACATGGAACCCACTCGAACCAATAATAAACCAGCCAGCAACATTTGACGCCTCAAAAAGCTACGACACAAACGGCACAATAATAAAATACACATGGAACTTCGGAGACGGTACACCAATAGTTGAAGAAACAGATCCCCTCATAACACATACATTCACAACCCCTGGAAACTACACAGTAACCCTCACTGTTACAGACGACGACCTTCTAACAAACTCCACATCACACATTGTTAAAGTCCTACAATATAAACTTGAAATAGACGTTTACACTCAGCATCCAGACCCTTATAGTGGTAAGGGTCTAAACCAGCCCAGCGACGCCTATGCACCTCAAAGCCTTGTCATACTATACGCTGAAGTCGCATACAACTATGAACCTTTAGAAAACAAAGAAGTAGCTTTCACGGTAACAGATCCAAATGGCGTAGAAATCATATATAGAACCAGCAACACAAGCTCCGGCGGAATAGCCTCTATAGATTTCAGATTAGCTTCGAACGCACCATTCGGAGCTTATACGGTTATGGCGATGGTTGAAGTATCAGAGAAAAAAGCCAACGACACACTAATCTTCCAAATGGGCTGGTTAATAGAAGTGGTAAAAATCGAAACAGTTGACCAATACGGATCGCTAAAAAGTATATTCACCATCGGAGAACAAATATTCTTCAGTATTTGTGTAAAAAACATAGCATTCACACCAAAAAACACAACGTTAACCGTGGGGGCGCAAGATGAAACAGGCCAATTAATCGGCGTAGCGGATATATGGCTGGAAGTCCCCCCAGGAACCTACGAATACAACTTAGTATTCAATATAAAAATTCCAAGATGGGCCTTCGTCGGAACAGCATCAGCTCAAGTCTGCGCTTTCACAACATGGCCACGAGAAGGAGGTGTTCCATACTTCCCTGGAACTTCGACAACTTTTCTTGTATATCCAGACTAAATGGACACGTGTAATAAAGGTGTGGAGTAACATGAGCAAGAAAGTAAACGCATTGTCACCTCTACTATACATACTTTTATTAACACAATCATTGACAATCATATTTTACACCATGCCCCAAGCATTCACTGCCGAAGCCCCACAAGCAAACTTCAAGCATATACCTCTAGTTCCCTACGTTAACGAGAGCATAACATTCGACGCTTCAAAATCAACACCTGGAGACGGAGACATAATATTTTACAACTGGAACTTCGGCGACAACACGACTGCAACGGGAATAATCGTAGAAAAATCTTACAAGATTTCCGCTAATTACACAGTGACCCTAACAGTCACAAACTCTGCAGGACTAAACGACACAATATCCAAAACGGTAACGGTACTTCAAGAACCCGAGGTATTACTAATAGATCTTTACAACCAAAGAGGTGGACAGGGAAGAAGCCAGCCCAGCGAAGATTTTGCACCAGGAGAAGCTGTAGAACTTGCGGCGCTGCTCACCTACAATAATGAGCCAATTCAATACAAATCAGTAAGCTTTGAAGTAAGAGACGCGATGGATCAGACCGTGCTTTACAGAAGCGCCATAACAGACGAAAATGGACTGGCAAAAATAGACTTCGTTATACAGGCAGAATGTGTACCAAACATCTTCGGAACATGGACCGCGCTTGCCATTTCAACAGTTTCAGATCAACTAGTCAGCGATACACTTTCATTTAAAGTTTCAGGACCATACTTAGACGTTTACACTCAGCATCCAGACCCTTATAGTGGTAAGGGTCTAAACCAGCCCAGCGACGCCTACGCACCTCAAGAGGAAGTGATCCTCTATGGAGAAGTACACTATAACTGTGAGCCGATAGAATACAAATTTGTAACGTTTGAAGTTAAAGATCCAATAGGTGAGACGATTGATTACAGGGTCAACGCAACAGACCAGTATGGAATAACAATGGTCAGCTTTAGGCTCGCATCTAACGCCACTTTTGGAACGTACACGGTTTTCGCTAGCGTTGAAATTTTAGGAAAAATTGCAAACGACACATTAACATTTCAAGTTGGATGGATAATAGAAAATTTAGAAGTTATAACAGTTGATGAAACAGGAGCCATTAAAACTTCTTTCGCCAAAGGTGAACACGTCTACTTTAATCTCACTGCCAAAAATATTGCTTTTACCAGTAGAATCGCAACATTCACAATTGTAGTCCACGATGAAAAAGGAGTACCTGTCGGGTGTGTTGAATTACATGGCTTGACGATAAATCCAGGAACGTGCAGGATTTTTATAATTTCAATACAGATTCCGAAATGGGCTTTCGTCGGCGCAGCCTCCGTCTATGCAAACGCTTTCACAAATTTTCCCAAGGCTGGAGGAGTGCCCTACTGTCCGGAAGTTTCCACGTTATTCACAATAACTCCTTAAGATAGATTCTTATCTAGCTTTCCCTTTCTTTTAATTAATATGATTATGGTTAATGCCGTTACTATTAAAAGTGTTGCAACTAATATAGGAAACAATGACTGGGGGTTTTCATTTTTTGGAAGGTCCAGCATCACCGTCACTCTTTGTGGCTCACTCTCATGTAAATACAAAAAGTAGCCGTAAATATAGTTTGAAACCGTCCAATTCCCAATGTATATTGGGACCTTGTCATTTATGTAAACGGTGTAGTTTTTGATGATAGTTAGAGGTGATGCCATCCTGCAGAAGCCCACAGTATCCTTGGATCCTAATACGTCGAAACTTATCTTTCCATTCGATCTATCAAAATGGAAATTTGAGATTGTCGAATTACAGATGATGGACAAAAAGTATATTTGCGATCCATATCGAAGAGTGAAATTCACAAACATACCCATTAGTGGATAACGATCCCCAGCGAATGGTGCATCTCCCACCCCATCTAAATCTATATCTGAACCTATACAATCGCTCCAATAATTGCCCTCAGAGCCATTATCCAAAATCATCGGCGGAAAAGCCTGCAATTGATTCGTGTTGTTTATAAAGTTGTTATGGTAGAAAACATTTGAAGGAGAGTTTGAACTCCATACACCAACAATGTTATTCTTAATAGTGTTTTCGAAGAAAGCATTATTGGAGCAACGATCATGAATGTATATGCCGGCGTACATATTGTTCATAATCACGTTGTTGAAGATTTGGCTATTATTAGAATTAGTTAATTGTAAACCATAATAATTCTCTCTCAAAACAGTGTTATTGATCACGACAAAATTACATCCGGATACGGATATACCGCTATAGGGCAGCCCTCCCGTTCCATTCTGAATTGTAAACCCGCTAATAACCACGCCTGAGGATACTACATTAATGGCATTTCCCCTTTGCCCTCCATCAATAATGGTTGTTGCAGGATTTTCACCGATGATTGAAATGGACTTGTTTACAAGGAGGTTTTCGTTATATGTCCCGTGAGTAACTATTATTGTGTCGCCTGGACTGGCAGCATTAATTGCCGCCTGAATGGTTGGATATTCTTCAGGAACCTTCTTAATGTCAGGTATTGCTTCTACCGGATAAAATCTTATTTCGTTTACTGCTAAAGTTGATGTAATTATAATTATTAAGACAATTTTGGGAAATTGCATCTTGTACATCATCTAAACCGTTTAAGTAAATGTTAGTTCAGTTAAATAAGGATATTTTCAATTCTTGTAATAATAACGGAAAAATAAGAATTAGTGTGTTGCGTAGTTCGTTAATCACAAAATTTACTCTATTACTCTTTTCAGCTGGCTCTTATACATTTCTACTATTTCGTTTACTGTTGTTGCGTCTTCCGCCGCCTTGTCAAGTCTATAATTGCCAGTAAATCTTGGAAAACGTATGGCTAGTCCGCTTCCTTGGCGTATAGTGTTCATGGCGCATGTGTGGAT
>QMYO01000206.1 GCA_003662715.1 Candidatus Bathyarchaeota archaeon
CTATCCAGACCCAGTACCCCCAAGCCCCTACGGAGGAATACTTCACGCAGAGGTAACACCGGCTAAAGACGAGTATGACCCAGCCACCAGCATACTAGAAATAGCCTACTCATCTAAAGCTCCAGCAGAACCGTTCGCTGGCAGCGGAACAGTGTGCGTAATAACCCTAAAATTGATACGACAGCCTTTTGACTACGAAGTTCTTCCCGACGACTACATTGAGGTTTTAATACCACTGGTAGAAGTCAAACTTGCTGGTTACGGTGTACCACCACCCGCAATACCATACACTCCATATGATGGAGTTGTAAATGTTTGGTGGATACCTTTCGAATATCCAAAATTACCGATGCTGAAAATATATCCAAATACTTATACAGGATCTGCGTTAGGAGAAACATTTACTTACGATGTTTGGCTGCTTGGAGAAGACGATACAGACTTAAGCCCGTTCTGGGACGTAGCAGGCATTGACTTCATCCTACACTTTGACCCAGCACTTATCGAAGCATTAGATGCCGCGATTGATCCAGAGGGATGGTTCGCCGGCTTCTGGCCGTACGGGGTATACGAAGTAACCAAAGAAATCAACAACACTGAAGGATCGGTGCACATAGCATTCCTTGGACTTGGAGGCGTTCACGAACCACCCTTTGGTCAAGGAAAAATAGCTACAATAACATTCAATGTCACATATCTACATGAAGGTTATCCACCACCCGATTGCACAATATTCCTAAAGAACCCTGAACCACGACCATCCATAGGTACTTGGGGACCAGAATTCTTTAAAGTCGACATCGCAGGGTTCCCACACCCAGAAAGAACAATGGACCCATGGAACAGCGCGCCGTACGCGGTTCCAATACCTCACGTGGTTGCAAACGCTACATACACAGCTCCGTTCAAAGTGTTGGGTGCAGCGATAGATGTCTATACACAATATCCATATCCGTATGGTGGACAAGACCCCAACATGCCAAGCGACATGTTCTGGCCACAAAAAGAAGTTATCCTCTTTGCCGAAGTAACATACAACCTTTGGCCTGAACAAGAAAAGGACGTAGCCTTCGAGGTTATCGACCCCCATGGAGACACATATACAGTACTATGTGCCAGAACAGATGCTGATGGAATAGCCACAACAAGTTTCAGACTTCCTTGGATGTGTGGCGACCCTGAATACTACTTTGGCGAGTGGACCGTGATAGCAACAGTTGATGTTGCTTGCGAAATAATTAATGATACATTAACCTTCAAATACGATTACCAAGTGCACATATGGAAAGTGACAGCAGACAAAGGCGACTATAACCATGGAGAAACCATAACAGTAACAATAGAATACGGTTCAACAGCAATGCAAACATACGACATAACAATAACCGCCACAGGCCTAGACGAAACAGGAGTACCATTCGACTTCGCCTGGGTAGTGATCACCGTTGGAGGCGCAGAGTACTGCACATACAAGAATGACACTATTACTCTAGAACTGTATATACCCAAATGGGCTAGAGCAGGACAAGCAACAATACAAGTCAACGCACTTAGCGACTGGCCCATCTTCGGCGGAGCTCAAATGTTTCCAGCAGTAGAAATCAATGTCGCGATAAACGCTGCATAATAAGAAAACATTTCTCTCCCCCTTTTTTTGGTATTCTCAGAGCAACATTTAACTTGAACAAATGCTCATCCTAAGTGATAAACTCATGAAAAGCAAAATCCTATGCCTCATACTCCTTTTCCAACTAACCTTAACCTTAGCACCTCTATTACCCATTTCAACCCTTGCAACCAGCAACAGCCCTATAATCGTCGAACCAGGGGAATCAATTCAAGAAGCTGTAAACAACGCTGCCGAAGGTCAAACAATCTACATCAAAAAAGGAGTGTATAAGATAGAAACCGACATCCTCATTAACAAAACATTAACTCTCATAGGGGAAGACTCTAAACAGACAATAATAGATGGACAGAACACTACAACATTAATCCTTAACATACTGGCAGACAACACAAAAATACAAAACTTGACAATAAGAAGTGCTGAAAAAACTTGTGGCATCGGAGTTCAAATAAAAGATGCAACAAACGTCGAAATCAAAAATAACCATATCAAAAATTGCTCCATAGGGATCAAGCTCCGAAACGCTAACTACTCCACAATAAAAACAAACTCTATACTAAACAACACTTGCGGAATTCTCTTAGAAAAAAGCTACCACAACCAAATCCACTGGAACAACATAGACCAAAACGTCAAGTCCATAATTATAAAACTAGGCAGCAGTGAAAACACTTTCTACCAAAACAACCTCAACCAAATAGACCGATTGGACGTTCCAGAAAACTTTTGGAACACCACCTACCCCATGGGAGGAAACCACTGGACCAATTATCTAGGATTTGACCTGAAAAAAGGGCCAGATCAAAACGAAACTGGCAGCGACGGGATAGGCGATGAAGAGTATGAACTATCTTTAGGCGCAAAAGATCATTACCCCATCATTGGCTTAATTCAATGGTATCTTGCATACAAATCAGAAAACATAGAATATTATGTGATAATTTCAAACAACGCGAGTGAAGTCTTGAGTTTTAATTTTAACCCAAATAAATCCTTAATCCAATTTACTCTAGCTGGTGTCCCTGTAGAAAGTAACAAAACAAATCTCTGTAGAGTCCAAATCCCCCAACAACTTATGTGGACCCAAACTGGTTCGTGGGAAGTCACAGTAGACGACACAAATATAACCTACACTTTTACATCAGATAAAAACTATACATACCTCTGCTTTATGTACAACTACTCCGATGCAAAAACTGTTAAAATTAAAGGCACCCATAGCATACCAGAATTCTCTTCTAATATCATAATTGTTCTGACAATAATCGCTACATTCATAATCGGTATAACTGTTAAATTCAAAAATTTCAGCCTAGAAACAAATTCCAGAAAGTTTAAAAACCTTAAGGACCCATAAGATATTGGTGCAAATACGGTGATTCTCAAAAAGGTCGCCATTTTTACCGTGATTTTCTCATTCGCGTTGGCGAACATCCCAAAAACCGTTGCGCAATTTACGCTTGACGTAACCCTAGAAACAGATAAAACTTTATATATGCAGATGGAGCTGGTCAACATAACTGGTAATGTCTCATTTCAAAACGAATTGGTTGAAGACGGTCTAATAGGTATACAAATTGAAAACCCCCTTAATCAAACAATAATGTTGAGAACGCTCCCATTGGCCACTGAAACATCTGGCGGATTCACAATTGAAATCTCGTCAATTATCTTCTGTGACCAATATGGGCGTCCAATCCCTCCAACTACTCAAAAAGACAAGTATGTGTGGATTTCCATGACTGTTGAAAACAAAGGTGTTACCACAAGAACAGTCCATGCATCTATAACAATTGTAGATAGCAATTTAATGCCTCTGGACATCGGTCGAGCAAGTTTTACAATACCACCGGGTAAAACAGCACAATTTGTCCCCAGGATGTACATTCCAAACTGGGCTACGCTGGGAACAGCCTTCGCTTATGCCAACGCCTACAGCAAATATCCAAAAGATGGTGGATATCCGCTTTGCCCGGAAAAATCCTTGCAATTCGATATAATTGAATCAACCGCTAACCCTCCACCTGCTGAACCCACCCAAAATGGAACATATGAATTGAATTTTAGGCTACCATCACACATGCCGTCTGGGATATACCAAGTAACGTCGGCAGCATGGTATATCGGGTATACAGGCTTTTCCTCAAAGACTTTTGAAACGATAAAACTTGGTGATATCAACGAAGACGGAGTAGTAGATATTTATGATGTAACTGCGGTGTGCATTGCTTATGGAAGCAAAGAAGGAGATTCCAATTGGTACTCAAAGGCAGATTTGGTAAAGGATGGCGTAATTGACGTATACGATCTTACCGCTGTTTGTTTACTTTACGAAGGTTAGAAGAGGAACGCTTAAATTACGCGATTAATATAAATTATTTCTGCTGAGAGGGGGGGATTAGGATGTGTTTAAAAGATTTCTATGCTAAGTTTCTTGTAATAATTTTTGTATGGTCCTTGACGACAGGATTAGCAAGTTATATTATCGTAAAGGAAGTTTCGGCGAATACGACAACTAAGATTCAGGTGATTCCTTCACTTATTGAGGATCTTGCTGTTGGAGAAGAATTTACGATAAACGTTACATTAGAAAATGTTGAAAACCTTTACGGTTTTGAAATAAAGTTCTCATGGGAGCCTTCCATACTTGAATGTATAAGTTATCAGCCACTAGTACCCGTTGAAACGTTCCCCGAAGGCGTATTACACGAGCCGGTGCAGGAAGTAAAAAACTTAGTCAATAATACTGAAGGAACCTATGTTGTAGCCTATTCCTCGCAGAGTCCAGCTCCCCCATTCACCGGATCTGGAATAATCTTTAACTTAACCTTCAG
>QMYO01000207.1 GCA_003662715.1 Candidatus Bathyarchaeota archaeon
ATTATAACTCGTAAGGCTATGCTGGAAATTCCTGCAAATATTTTTTTACGTTTATGCAAAACGGATGGATTTTTAGCTCTTAAAATGAGGAAGGCACCAATAACAGTTGCGAGTTCAGCGAGTCCTTTCATAAATCCGCTGAAGGGGTTGCGGAATGATATGCTGAGGAAGGCGACTATGCATGCGATGATGCCTGAGAGTGGTCCAAATAAGAGATAGGAGATGACTGTGGGTATTCCGATTACGTCGAATTTTAAGGGGGTCAGAAGAGGGAAGGGTATTTTTAAGGAGAATATTTTGGATAGCCAGTCGAGAACTGCTACGGTTGCTCCTAGGAGGGCTGTTCCAGCGATGAACATGCTTTTTCTTCCTGTGTAAAGACGATTCATAAAGGAACCTCAGAGTCACTAGGTTTGCTAAATTGTTTTTATGTTTTTCGCAAATTTTCATGTCAAAAATATCATAATAGCGTTGTGGAAAATTTAATTCAGCCCGCTATTTGCTTCGCTAACTGGATAAGCTGTTTTACCAAATCCTCGTGAAGTGGAGACAGGACACGAGAGCGCCCGACTTCAAAAACCTGTAACAAGTTGGCTTTTTTTAAGACTTCAACGTGTCGATAGACTGCTGCATAGTCCATCTTTAGAATTTTAGCGACTGCCTTTATGTGAAGGGGTCTTTTCGTTTCGCTTATGATTAGGAGGGTTTTAAGCCTTGTGGGGTTGCTTAGGGCGCTGAAAACTGTTGAAGCACGGTTTATTTCTTCTGTTATGTGCAAAATATTTCACCGTGTTTAGTGTTTTTGTATTTAATTTATGATGTTTTTGCTATTAAATTATGTGTGTTAAAAATTTGGTATGGTCTATTGAAACGTTAGGGCGGTTTTGAATGGGGAAGAGGGAGTTGAGTTGATGAAAGTTTGTGGCTAGAAGATTTCTTTCTCGCCTATCTTCCGTAAAGCTTTGCCTTTGAGCTTTATTACGGGAACGATTGCTTCTTCGGGTTCAATGTCCACGGTTTTTCGTTTCACGGTTTCTCCGCAGATTCCTCCAGGTAGTAGTCGGCGTCTAGCGCACATTGCAAAGCTGCAATTAGATATTTGGCATTCCTCTTCGGTCCATCTGCACCAAACGCTGTTTCCACGATGCATAATGGCGTTTTTTCCGCATCGAAACAATTTACAGTTTGGGGAACATTTTTTTGTTTCAGTCAAAGCGTGCACAACCCACTTTGAGACAAAAATTCCTTAATCTTTTCTTAAAAGAGATGCATTCACTGGTTCTATGTTATGGCTAGAACAAGGTGTTTTATAAACTTTTTTGCTCTTCAGATTTTTTCTTCAAAAATTTTTGTAGAAGCCTTCTATGGGTTAGAGCTATGCTGAAGGCGGCAACTATTAGGGCTATTGAAAGATATGTGATTAACTGGGTGATTTCAAGCGGGTATCCGCCGATAACTGCGTAGTTGTTGATTTTAAACAGGATTTGTTTTGATTCGTCTAGGTATAGCTGTTTGATTCCAGCAAGTTTTCCTTTCAAATATACGGAAATTTGGTAGTCACCGCCGATGATGTTATTTAATGATACGAGACCGTTTGATTTGGTCTGTGATTCATCTATTTTCACCCATTCTTGCCCAACCTTTCGCTCGATTTTCACTATGGCGTTGGGGATGGATTGACCAAAATAGTCGATAGTCTTTATGGAGAAGTTTATGTTGAAGATTTTGCAATGGATTGTGACGGGTAAGTTGTTTTGGATTAGATTGACCATGGTTTCGTTTAAATTAACCTCGCTATTTAGCATAGTGCTATAATTGTGTACTTTGACTTTGTATCTTCCTAGTTTTATGGAAAAATTGATGTTGCCTTGATTGTCTGTATATCCTGACTGTACAAGAACTGAGCCGTTCCATTCATAGACTGTTACTTGAACGTTCTGGAGTGATAGTTTTTGAGAGTCCACTACATGAATTAGCATGGTATAGGTTGGGCAGGTTATAGTTACGTTTACTTTGGATAGTGGAGGCAATTCAATGAAGGTTTCATTGAAAAGAAAGTTATAGCGTAAAGCTTTGATTGTGTAGCTTCCCGCTTCAAGTGAAAAATTTGCCCAGCCGTCTCTGTTGGTATATTTGTTGGCGACTTTGTCCATCTGTGAGTCGTAAGCTTCGACGATTGCGTCGATTACTGGCTGCTCGTTTATGTCTTGTATACGGGTTTGGAGTGTGGCGAATGCCTTGACAACCTTGAACGTTTGGGTGTCAGTTACGGGTTTGATGGTGCCGGGGGTGGTGGAGTTGGTTATGGTTACTTCATAAGTTCCGTAGGATGCGTTTGCTGGAATTTCCCAGCTGGATTCTATTATGCCGCTTGTTGCTGACACATTTTCTGAGAAGATGGTTTTTCCAGCGAATGTTATGTTAACCCAGACGTGTTCATTGGGTTGGGTATAGTTTGTGGCTTTGATGTTTACGGTTTGGAATCTATTGTATTCTGTGGCGTTTGTTAAGCCTATGGAGAAGTTTTCGGTTGCAAGGGTTTTGTTGAAGGCTATTTCGTATGTGCCAGTGTAGTTTGTGTGGGCGCCGAGGCTGAAGTCGGTGGGGTAGGTTATGTTTCCCCATCCGTGACCAGTGTTTGTGGTGTTGGTGAGTAGAAGTGTGTCACTATAATAAACTGTGCCTGAAGGGTCGGTGACTGTGAGATTTGCTAGGTAACGGGTGTTTTCGGCTCCTCCAGTTACGTTTACCCATATCTTTAGGGAGTCTCCTTCCTGTAACTGCCCTGGAGATGGGGGTACAACTGCTTTTATGTAGTATGCTGCTTGAACAGCAAAGCTGACTGGTGTGCTGAATGTCTTAGTGCTGGAATCATATAATGTTACGTTGTAGCTGCCTTCTGGGCGGTGAGGCACTACGAATTTGTCATTAACTGCTTTTTCTATTGCGGTTCCGTTTTTCACTTCTTCTCCGTCGAAGTATATGGTGTATGTTCCATTTGGGGTGTCGATTTCTCCTATGATTCTTATGGTTGTTCCGACGGGTCCGCTGGTTGGGGTAATTTTGGTTATGGTTGTTGGTGTTGCTGTTGTTTGTGGAAGAAACAGCGCAAAGAGCGGTGTTATGAGCAAGAATGCTATAAACGTTGTTGCAATTTTATCTTTCTTTGAGAGGTTTCTATTCAAGTGTTTCCCTCGTTCTCAAATAATCTTTGATGTTTGCTTCTTATCCTTAAAGACGTTTGGGTTTTAAGCTTTAACCTTTTTCAGCTTTCTTTGCCACATAAGGAGTGACTATTCTGTTTTGTTCAACAACCCATTTTTTCTTTTGTTCAACAATGCGGATAAGGCAATGTTAGATTTATTAGCTACCTTTTTAATCAGAGACCATAACATTGCAAAGAAGTCTGCCTTTTAGCATACGATTTGCGTGCTCAGTAAGGTTTTTGCAAAAACAATCTTTTGATGTCCAGCCTTCTGTTTCGATTGGTTGTTTTGTACACTTATTACCATGCACCGGGGAAGGGGTATTGTTTTCCATAGTTTGCTAGCCAGAGCCCAAAGTCGTCGATGTCTACGATTCCGTCGTTGTCGAAGTCAGGGTCTATGTCGTTGCCTGGAGCAACTGAGCCGCCGTCCTTTGGCCATGGATAGCTGGTGTACCACGATGGGTCTAACCAGTCTATTTCGCGGGTGTAGGGTGCATTTCCATATTCCTCCAGCCAGTACCATAGGTCGTCTAGGTCTACTATTCCATCAAAGTCTGCATCGCCGATTGGTCCCTTAGTGGGGTCGCTACCCGTTTGGGCGTAAATCCACATGTCCAAGTATTGCTGAGCGCGAGTAAGATCGTAGGTGTATCGGGGCATCTCACTGTTGAAGAGCTGTTTATCTTGATAGTATTGCCAAGGATGGATGAAGCTTCCTCCAGGAACAGGGTCTACGATGCCCCAGCTTGGCAGTATGTCTTTGTATATGTCTGCGTATGGGATGGCATATGCCAAAGCTAACCGCACATACCTATTGCTGAGGTTCGGATTGTTAAAGTTCATCCATAAGGAGTTAGTTGCAGGGTAGAAATCCAGTTGTACTTTGAAATCAGGTAGTCCTATTAATTCCTCGAAAACTTCTACTGGAGCTGTTGGGTATCCTGCGTAGTCGAGTTCGTGTAGTTTTAGTTTAGATAGTGATGTGCTTGAGTCGGGAACATATTCGAAGATCCAGTAGTCAATGTCGTAGGGTCCCCAGCCTAGGTCATATCCGAAGTAAAGCGGGTTTCTTTCAAGCTTAATCCATGAGTAGCCGGGTGGTGTGCCTTCATCATAGTATTTGAATGGACCTAAAGCCGGCACATTCTTTGCCTTATCAAAGTTCGTGTTCTCTGGGTCTTGCGAGTTTGGTGGCACGCCGTTGAAGTAGTGGTAAGGCATGATGCATGCCCCCCAATC
>QMYO01000208.1 GCA_003662715.1 Candidatus Bathyarchaeota archaeon
ATCCTCGGCCGCTTTGGCTAATTTAACCGCTCGACGAGTACCCATAGACGCGATTCCCACCATAAGCGGTCCTCTGCCATTCATATGATCGACAGCTGTTTTCACAACTGTTTCCCAGTCTTCAGTCGTCATTAAATAACCTTCACCGGCTGCCGCTAGAACGCAGACTCCATAACATCCATTCTCCATCTCAAAATCAATAATTGACCGTATTCCTTCCTTATCAATCTCTCCTTTTTCAGTCAAGGGTGTTGGTGGTAATGCAAATACTCCCTTCAACTCTTTCATTTTTTCACCCCGATATTTTGTTATTTAGTTTGCTAGATTATTTTACTATTAAAAAATAAAATTTTTTTGTCAAGTTTCTGTCAAATTTCTGTTCGCTCTACTCAAGCCATACGCTTCTTCATGAATGCCTCTAATCTGTCGAGACCTTTTCTCATCATATCGATAGGAAGAATGAAACTCATACGGACGTGTCTCTGCCCATATACTTTGCCAAAAAGGAATCCCGGTCTTACGTAGACTCCGTGCTCCAGCAGGTCGTATACAAACTCCCTTTCATCTTTCCATATCCTTCCGATTCCTTCAATTAATGGAAAGGAGAAATAACCTGATCTAGGCTTGACGCAACTTATCCCATCTATCTCGTTCAGACGCTTCCAGAGATAGTCTCTATGTTTTTCGAGTTTTCTATTTAAAGCGTCTATGTGATCCATACCACCTTTCTCAAGAGATTTCTCAAGCACCTCTGCAGCGGCATCTGCCATAGTCGGAGGCATTAGTAAAAGGAAATCCACATAATCCATCAATTTTTTCTTAAACTGTTCCATTTTACCCTCAGGATCATGGAAGAGCATATAGCCTACCCGCCATCCTTGCGCTAGCCAGTTTTTCGTCAGACCATTAAGTGTTATAACTGGTACATCATTAGCTACAGATGCTGCAGGAACGCTCTTTAGTCCGTCAAAAACTATGAGGTCGTAGATTTCATCCGAAATTACAAGGATATCATGTTCCCCTGCAATGTCGATGATCTCCTTTACGGTCTTCCTGTCCCAAACTGCGCCAGTTGGATTATTGGGGTTAACCATTATGAGAACTTTGCTTTTTTCAGTAATCTTAGCTCGAATATCATCTGGATCTACCTGCCATTCGTTTTCCTCAACTCCTCCTCGAACAGATATTATTTTGTCAGAGTAAACATAACCGAACTCACACCACGTTAAATAGGTAGGTTCAAGAAGAAGGCACTCGTCGCCTGGATCAAGAAGGGAGAAATATAGCAATTCATGTGCATGAGTAACTCCATTAGTCCATATAACATCTTCTGGATCATAAGATACTCCATGTACTTTCTTTTCTCTAGCTACTACTGCTTCTCTGAATCTCTTCCCTATGGATGACCTAATAGATGGATACATCGTCAGATTTTTCTTGGCAGCCTTTATCAAAGCTTCTTGCACGTACTTAGGTGGCATGTAGCCAAATGGATGTACGTCGCTTCCGGCAAAAGATATTATATTTTTGCCTCTCTGTTCTAATTCTGACATTCTTTCACGGAAAGGTTTTTCGTAGTTATGAAAGGTTTCGAGTCTCTTTGACGGTTTGACCTGCATTTCCAATCACGACCCAGTAGGTTTAGATTCCATCATGTGCAATATAAAACTTACTTATTCAACTTCATTTTCAGTGATTTTTAAAAAGCAGCAGATTTATTCAACAAATAATAGTGAGTGTTCAGAAAAATTTTAATATTAACGTCGAGATGGTAAGGTCTAATTATAGATGGTGGTGAAAAAAATGAGTAGGTCGAAGTTTAGCTTATTGCCAAAAGATGAAATCGATGATATCCACAATGCTACCTTAGAAGTATTAGAGAACCCCGGGCTGGAAATTCATAGTGAACGAGCTTTAAATATCTTGGAGAAAGCTGGAGCGAAAATTGATTACGAAAAAAAACTTGCTTCAATACCTGAATATTTAGTTAAGGAAGCGCTTAAAAGGGCTCCAAAAAGGGTAAAATATTGTGCAAGAAACCCGAAGTATGATTTTTGGCTTGATAAAACAAGCACACATTTTACAACAGATGGTCAAGCCATTTTCATAAGAGATTTTGAAACAGGTGAACGTAGGCCATCAACAAATGATGACCTCGCACGTTGGACTATTCTGGCTGATTATCTAAGTACAGTTCATGTTATATGGGTGTCATTAACTCCAACAGATGTTCCAGAACCCATGCAAAGACTGACCGAATTTTTCACTTGCTTAGACAATTCAGAAAAGCATGTTGAACATGGTGCACTCGGTTCAAAGCAAGCTCAATATGCAATGGAGATGGCCGCTACTATTGTTGGAGGTAAAGAGGAATTAAGGAAAAGACCAATTATTTCAGCAATTCAGTGCCCCATAGCCCCCCTTAAATATGAAAAAGAGTCGATGGATGCCGCAATAGAGTTTGCTAAGGGGGGGATACCAGTTGTAATACTTTCTATGCCACTAACTGGTCTGTCGGGTCCAGCCACTATCGCAGGCTCACTAGTTATTAACAATGCCGAAGTCTTAGGAAACGTAGTAATTTCTCAGTTTACTAATCCTGGAGCGCCAGTAATATACGGAGGATGTCCCGGATGTATTGACTTTAAAACTGGAAGTTACGTTAAAGGTCCGGAAACGGCCCTTCTTAATGCAGCCCTCACTCAGTTAGCTCGTTATTATGACTTGCCATGTGAAATTAGTGGCGGTAGTTCGAGTTCTAAAGTTCCAGATGCTCAAGCAGCCTATGAACGTACTATGATCCTTACCATTACTATACTGTCTCGTCCAGATATTTTGTGTGGTTTAGGAGCCTTAGAGAGCGCCAAAACCATGTGCCCAGAGATGCTGCTCATTGACAGTGAAATTATAGAAGCAATTCTTAGGATAGCTGACGGATTCGAAGTAAACGATTATACCTTAGCCGTAGATATTATCCGCAAAGTCGGACCAGGTGGTCATTTTCTAGCAGAAAAGCATACAGTTGATAATATTTTAAAGGAGCACTGGATACCGAAAATTAGCGATCGACAACCATATGATGCATGGGAGAAAGCAGGGGCAAAGGACATCATCAAAGTAGCAAGAGAAAAAGTAAAGGAGATTTTAGCCACTCATAAACCCGAGCCTCTACCTGAAGATGTTCGGAAAGAGATACTTGATTTACTGAAAAAATATCAGAATGAAGTATTAAAAGGGAAGAATAACTAGCTGTCCTTTCCTTTTTTACGGTCTTCCGTAAACATACTTTGCACACGTTAATCTGTATAGTCGTTAACCTATATGTATGCCTTGCCTATAGCAAGCAGCTCTACTAAACTATGACTAAAGTATGCATTAGCAACTCTACCATCTTTTACATTAATCCTTAATGTACTTATATCTGGCCCTCCAATACCTATATTCCCTCCACATTCAATTGAAACTTCAGAAAAGCCATCCGTTATTTTACCCAGTGCAGTTAAGGCCAAAATTATCGCTACAGATCCTGTGCCACACGCAGGTTCGATATATCCTCCAAGCACGTTATGAGGAAAAACTGCACGGAGATTCCCTCCATGTTCTGGATGCATATCATACAGAGAGAAGTTGTACAGGTATCTTCGTTCCTTAGAATACCATTTTTTATTCCAATCTAACTGTATTTTTTCAAGGATTTTTAAGGTCGCTTCATCCATTGCTTTAAAGTTTGCGTTGGGATATTTTTTCTTTATACGATCAGCATCCATAACAAGATACTCACCTACTTTCAGCGCCTCAATACCCGCTACTTTTATAGGTTGAATTCCTATTTTGTAGCATTTATTTACATAGGGCGTCATATTTGTCCATACTCTTTTTACTTTTTTTCTGTGATCAATTTCTATGTCTATACAAAATAGCCCATCATCGGTTTCTAACATAACTCTTGAGATAGGTCTTTCTATTGTTACCTTAAAGTACTTTGAAAGATCAGTTTCTACTAACGCTTTGCCAAGCACTTGAGTCAATCCACCGCACATGCTTATAAAACCTCTTTCGGACGCTCCTACAATTTTAACTCTTAAAACACCTTTATTCTTCCCCTCATAAAGTATACCAGCTTGATGCCCTCTTATGTGTGGAGCATTAAGTATTTTTAGAGCATCCTTAACGGCATCTTCCTCCGGTAATTGATCGCCACGCAGAAGCACTATTTCGTCGCCGCCCATATGACCTTTAATAAAATCGATCAATTCGCTGTCCCCCTATCTTTTGCAAAGTGGAAAAAATATAAAAATATTGTGAACCTTTACATAGAAAAAGGTAATTCGTTACGCCAAAAAAAGAAACAGTGGAGGTCAGCTTAGCTCTCTTTTCTCTACTTCCTTTATAATTTTTTTAAGTTCTTCTTCGATATCTCGGTCTAATGG
>QMYO01000209.1 GCA_003662715.1 Candidatus Bathyarchaeota archaeon
GGTGGGTGTAATAGAAAATTTGGTAGCTATATCAGATGGAGTGTGTCGTTCTGAAGTTATCGGGTACAGCCGTTCTGGACGACCACTGCTTCTCCTTACAATCACGGAACCATCAACACCAGATACTGCTAAATCTGGAATTTGGGTTGATGGTGATATGCACCCTAGTGAAGTTTTGGGCTCCACCGCTTGTCTCAATCTAGCCACAAGATTAGTGCAAGGTTGGAACAAGGACAGGCGTATCCAAGAACTCTTGATGCATAAAGTCTTTTATATTCTGCCTCGATGGTGTGTAGATGCGGTAGATACATATCTAACCACACCGTATTACCCTCGAGGCAATAACAGTGTAGCGTATGAAGTAGTAGGTCGGATTTCTCTAGAAGATATAGATGGAGACGGAATTATTAGGGAAATGCGAGTACCAAATCCAGCAGGTGCATGGCGTATTTCCACTCTTGATCTCCGTTTAATGGTACCTAGGCAACCTGGTGATTCGGGGCCCTTTTATGATTTGTTTCCTGAGGGGCGCTATCATACCCACGCCAAGACTGAATTTGATTCATTCGTTGATTTAAATCGTAATTTTCCCTACCAATTTGTTGCTAGTTATAGCAGTGGTCCTAATCCTCTATCGGAACCTGAAACTGCGGCAGTTGCGCAATTTATTCGTTCCCATCCTAACATTGGTCTTGCTCTTAATTTACATACATGGGCAGGGGTTATTTTAACACCTTTTGCTAATCCCGAAGATTCTCTTACATCAGGTGACCAAATATTATATGACTATATAGCTCAAGTCGCCAAAGACACCCTTGGCTATCCTTGTATACCTGGATGGAAGTTCTCTCCAGCAGCATTGGGAAGTCGTGCTGGTACTTTTGTGGACTGGCTTTACCAAGAGTGCGGAGTCCTTGCAATGGCGGTCGAGTTATGGGGACCTCTTAGAAAAGCAGGCGTAGTAAGCAATTATGTTGATCCTATGATTCCGCGTTCCGATCAAGAGAACAAGAAGTTTCTCGATTGGTTGACTAATAATATACCAAATGCTGTACGTTCATGGCAGCCATTCCATCATCCAGATTTGGGCATGGTGGAAATTGGTGGAATAAACCGCAAGTTCGTGTTGGAAAACCCACCCCCCAACTCTCGTTTGTTACAGGACGAGGTTGAACATTTTATTAGTTTTGTTCTCAAACTAGCAGAGGGATTGCCTCTTGTACGACTTGTAGACTGTAAGATGAATTGGCTTGGTCATCATCAAATAGAGCTTCAGCTTACAGTAGAAAACACCGGTTATTGGCCCACTTCAGTTACAAAACGTGCGGAGTTGATTTTGCCTCCTGTAACAGTGACCATTCGCTATGCTGATAATATACAAACAAAATGGGAAGTAGGGAATTTGGATGGTTACGGAGTAGAACATCTTCTGGATTGGATAAGTGGGAACGGCTCTTCCTTTCGCGCGATCGGACGGCGCCGAGTCAGCCGTCGATACCGAATACGATTACCCTCTAATTATAGGGGTCCTTTAGAGATAGTTTTATCCAGCCCAAGAGCTGGGCTACATCGATATACGTTACATATTAAAAAATGTTGAGAAGAGAAGTGAACGCTATGACTGAACAAACCGTACAACTTCCTATTGTCCGTTCAGATCTAATCATTACAAATAAGAAAGAGCGTGGTACCAGACTTTGGATTGTGTACGATCCAAAGTCCGGTAGAACCTTTCAACTAGGCCCAGAAGAATGGTTTGTTTTTTCCAAGTTAAACGGCCAAATAGGCTTTGCGGAATTGCAGCAAATATTCAAAGCAGAGACGGGAAAGGATCTTTCTATTGCAACTATAAGTAAGTTTATTCGACAACTAGAAAGAGCAGGACTACTTGTAGGATCACGAGCAACTACACCCAAGCAATCTCTTTTTGCACTACGATTGCTACGTTTTCAACCAGGGCGCTTATTCGAGAAAACTCTCAAGTTTATAAAACCAGTATTAGTACCAAGTATGGTATTTTGTGTTTTCTTAATATTTATAGGAATTATAGCTAGTTTTATTAACGGACTAGATTTATTTCACTATTGGTGGAACCGTCGTTGGACACTATTGCCTTTTTGGTATCTGGCTCTTCTATATATGGTGGTATTGACAGGAGTAATAGGATTACACGAAGTGGCACATGGTTTGGTATACACATATTTTGGGGGATGGGTTCGTGAGGTTGGTTTCATGCTTCTTTGTTTTTTGCCAGCCGTCTACTGTGATGTTAGTGGTGTATGGTTACTATCGCATCGCTATCAAAGAATATGTGTGACAATTGCAGGACCAATAGCCAATGCTGTCACAGCGGCCATAGCTATAGTGAGCTGGCCTTTCCTTTCACATAGCTTTCTCAAAGATAGTGCAGCAATGATATTTGTTACATCCATTAGCTCGATAGTTGTGAACTTATTTCCTTGGTTACGTACAGATGGCTATTATCTATTAAGCGACATCATAGGTATCCCCAACCTAGAGCAGAAAAGCCTACGCGCCTTGGAAATGGCAATCTTTAGGATCCTTGGGAAACAAATCCCAAATGCGAATATCCAAACTTCACTGTTCCTGATCATCAATGGAGTGATGATCATTCTTACGCGTCTAGCTATACCTTGCTTGGTTATTACACTGCTTTTTTTCTGGCTACTGCGATAGGTTTAGCGTAGATCCAACTAAACTGATGGAAAGGAGGTGAACAGCATGGATGAGAAAATCAAGAATAACGTGTCTCAAGAATCACAGTCTGAGGAGCTAGAGTTCATACTTGAAGTAGAAGAACTGGAAAGTCGCGACATGCCTTCCGTTGCCCTTCTCTGCACATATGAGTACTAGAAGTGTGGGATATTAGGACCCAGTGGAGACCCACTGGGTCCTAGTTCTATTAGTTGACAGCTCTATTTTGCACAGATAGAAAGGAGGATTATTTTCGATGCTAGTTCTTAATAAATCTTGTCGACCAATGCTACGTCCTGGGATTCAGTGTTTTCCAAGACCTGATGGGAAAATTATATTCTTCGAATTTGGTCGTGCTCCAATCTCACTAGCTGATCCAGAAGGTAAGCGGATGGTATTGATACAATTGCTCGATGGCAAACACACAGCAGACGAGATCATCACTGAATACTCGCGTTTGTACCCAAACTTTACGTCAGAAAGCATCCAGAAGGCTATCATTGCTCTTTTTGAGAAAAAGCTGGTAATTGACGCTGGTGCACCAATTCCTGACGCTTTGGATGCGCAAGATCTTGAGCGATATGCACGACAAATTGACTTTCTGGCTCGCTATGAAACACCAGACAGAAATCGTTATTCATACCAAGTAGCTTTGAAACAAGCCAGGGTTACTTTAATTGGACTTGGTGGTGTGGGTAGCTTTATTGCTTACAATCTAGTTGCTGCGGGAATAGGTTTCTTACGTTGCATAGATGGAGACCGTGTCGAACGTAGTAACTTGAACCGGCAGATCCTTTACACTGAAGATGATATAGGGCAACTAAAAGCAGAGGCAGCGCGCATACGATTGCAGAGATTCAACCCCTTAGTTCAACTCGAAATGGTTCCTAAAATGGTATACTCTCCAGACGAAATTGAAAGCTATATGCGCGATGTTGACTTACTCATATGTTCAGGAGATATCCCTCCCCTAGAACTGCGGCGAGCTGTGAATTTAGCATCGGCACGTTGTGGTGTTCCTTATCTCATGGTTGGAGCATTGCGTGTCGGCCCATTAGTGATACCAGGTCAGACCGCGTGCTGGGCTTGTTTCGAAGAGATGATGCGCAAGACACATCAGTATTATGAAGAACTATCACAAGTGTTTGCTAGAGCGCGGACAGCACCTTCATTTGTAAGTATTCCAGCGTTAGCAGGATCATTCACAGCTTTAGAAGCTCTCAAGTTTTTAGGAGGTTTCGCCCCAGTAGCTACTCTCGGCAAGATCGTAACGATAAATATGAATGATCTTACATGCCAGATTGATAAACTCGATCGTATGCCATCATGTCCGGTATGCTCGGGGATGAAGTGATATGAGTAACCTGTTACCTGCTCTCGACTCCTTTGCCATCTTGCATAGCCCCGAAGGTTGTCTGCTCTGGGGCATAGACCGAATTTTATCACTTAAGGCGCCTGCAACTAGGGTAGGCCAAGTAGTAAGTGTTCTTAAGCTTTTCGACGGAACTCACTCCATTCAACAAATCGCATCGTTGGTTGGTATACCCGAGCGTGCTGTTTTAGATATATACAATAAACTGAATGAACTTGGTGTGATATATAAAGGTAATGATGTACAATACCAACAACTACTGCAACTAGAAGTTCCGCAGCATATTTGTTTGTCCTCCATCGTGGTGGTCGGTACAGGAC
>QMYO01000210.1 GCA_003662715.1 Candidatus Bathyarchaeota archaeon
GTACTTCCTATTGGCTTCATGCAAGAGAAAGAAGTAAAGTCGGGTTGCACTGGCACTTAAATGGGCCCTTTGATCCTCCGCCCAGAAGTTCCCCACAAGTGTATAAATATCCATATGATCACCGCCTTATTTGCTCATTGCTTTCCACAAGATCAAGGGCCACAAAGCGGCTACAGCAAAATACTCCCAGAGAGGATACTTTGGACTAAAAGGGTTGAGGAAACGTTCTGCAAGAGTGATGAATAGCACATATCCAAAACCTGAGAGATATACTAGAATTAGAATGGTCAACATTTTTGCATCGCCTCCATTTCACTAAACTGTACCCCCGCCCTAAAAGGGCGGGGTCATTCCTCCGGAAATAAAGTTAGATTACCATCTTCTTCCTTGTTGGGCTCTTCTACTAGATCTTTAAGATCGCTAACAGGTTCTTCTATTTCAAGGTCAGTATATACAGGTTGATTTTCGAATTCATCGTATATCTCGTCTGAAGCACCTATGGGGAATGCCCTGCGTAAAGCTCTGCGCATAGCTTTTGTTCGTGCTTTTTCTCGGGGATCATCCATGCGATTATTTGTAGGTTTTATGGTTGCTATCCCTTCATATGTGCCACCATCTGTGGTTTCAACAATACAATTAGCTGTCCAAGAACCATCATCTTCTTGTTTGTCGTTCCAACGGATGTTTTTCAATTTGCCAGACTTTTTCGCATAAAACAGATATCCATCTGCTTTGACGTATACTTGGCCAGCAACAGGGATAGTATGTGTAATAGGACGCAGGCCATATTCTATTTCCATACGCGCCATCTCTAGTAAAATCTGTTTAATGTCATCTTCAGTTATCTGAGGTTCTTGCTTTTTCATCATTTGCCACACACGCCGGGCTGTTCCAAATTTCAAATATTCAAAGATTTTCGCCTGTACTAATCCATCATATGTGATTAAATCGATAAGACCGTAAACTGTTTCTATAGTGAGTTTCTTCATGTTTTCCTTTAGTGTTTGAACATCAAGTTCATACCCTATCGCTCGGAAATATTCATCTAAGCTTTTTGCTTTCAAAGGGCTAATTTCTGCCTTTATTTCGTTCATCCTTTCACCTCCTTGGATTCTTCAAATTTAAATAACTTGCGCTTGCGTACTTCTACATACTCTTGGAATCTATCTATAAATGGTTCAATGGTTTTGACCTCTAATTTGAAATAAGAAAATGGATCATCGCCAAGTTCCTGTTGCACAAGTTCCCATACTTTTTTGGCAAATTCGTGTTTATCTACCCCACGCTTGGTGGCAATATACGGAACATATTCAACTTTGTATATTCCATCATCAACTCTTAACTTTCCGGAATCTTTCTGTTCGACATATCCGTTAAGAGCTTTCTTGTATCGTTTTATCTTCTCTTCAAGAACTTTGATTGTTTTGAATATTTCACATGCTTCTTGATCGTTACGTATAGCAGGTATATCCTTTGCTTCAACAACTTCAAGAAGAGGACATTGCGCAACATATGAGCAGTAAGCACAATGCATGCCGGGAGTAGGAGAAAATTCATCGTCATTTTCTATGCGATTGATCAGCTTGCGAAGCTTTGTCTCAACTAGGTGAAAGTCTTCGTCAGTTAGATCGAATTCCAGCACATCATTTGAAGTTAAAAGAATATATCCTGCTTTTGTCACAGGGCGTTTCAACAGATTCATAACAGCCCATGCATATATAGTTATCTGGAAGCGTGAAGGTTTTGAATGTCCAGTTTTCCAGTCCCATATTGCAAGGTAACCATTCTTTTGAGTGATAAGATCTATGACTCCGCGAAACCAAGCATCTTCGCTATCAAAATCTGTAAAATTCATATCTTCGGTGAGAGCGAATTTAGTTTCAACCCCCACTACTTTCCCAAGCTCTTTGCTTCTTTTGATAGCAGTTAATACTTTTATCTTTGCTTCTTCTAATTCATCGTACGGAAGATCTGCAAGTATTTCTTCCCAGTCGCTTCTTCCTCGCATAGCTGCGGCGATGGCTTCATGTACTTTGGCACCAAAGAACCCTGTATTCTCGATTATTTCCGGGAGTTGTTCTACATACTTAAAATAAAATCTTCTAGGGCATCTATCATATTCCAGAATGCGGCTGACTGAATAAGGTACAAATGCTCCTGCAACTACACTCATACTTTCACCTCGCTGAAACCTGAGATGTGCTAGAATGTGAATGTGTAGCTACTTCCTTTCCTGTTCCTTCAGCCAGTACCTCCCCGAGCGGGAGGTTTTCTTTTCCCTCAAGCAGCAGCTGTAAAACCTTCACTTTTCCTGAGTGGGGGAGACTCTGCCATAATTCCTTGTACTTATGATGAGCTAGAACTATCGCTGCGTGTACTGTATCGAATCCATACTGTTGAACAAGTTTGTATAAACTCATTTTTCCTTCACCTCCTTCAGTTTCCACAAAGCCTTTTCACGTGCTTCTGTGGGAAACAAACGAAAATATTCGATCGCTTCTTTGACAGTAAAAAGGCGTTCTTCTACAACCTCTCCCTGCTCGTTGAGAATTTCGCACAGAACAAGGCCACTAATAGGTTCAATGCTAATTCGTTCGTGCATTTCTGCCGCTAACACCGATGAGTCTTGAGACGTTTTTTTCACTTTCCTTACGCACTCTCCAGTCGACAAAATTCTCACTTTCATTCACCTCTTTCCTAAACGTCGCTTGATAATTCCGAATAGAGGAGTATGGATCTCATCGGGAGAACGCCTGCGGAGGTATGGGCCCTTGACATCGTAGAATTTGAGGAGGGCATTGCTGCGATAATTGATTCGTCGTATTATTTTTGCGTATCGACGAATGTCCTCAATAGCACTGTCTTGTTCTTTATCAATCGCTTCGATTTTGCGAAGGATATACAAGAGATCCTCACGATGTTGCCCAGAAGTATTTTCAATCCTGGCTTTAATCCACGCTTTGAGCTCATCTTCATCCTTTTCACCTCTTTCGAACTCATCTAATTTCTCACTTTGATCCATTGCAAGTGCTTGTGACTCCATGTTTTCTTCCACCAGATGGCATACAACCACTGGCGGAAGATGTACTTTTCGACCCTTGCCCATCTTGGCCTCCCTCCTTTTTCGCAATTTGTTCGATAATTTCCCGCGTTTGCGGGATGCTCCATAGTGCTCGCGCAAGTAAGACTTCAAGCTTCTCCATCTTTTCACTCCTTTCAAAGTGATCTTAGGAAGAGCAGGTAAGACGGAGGAAAAATGTAAGCAGCAACCTATTTACATGGGAGGTGCTAACATGGAAAAGCGCAGCAGAATAATAGTATTCATAGCTTTTGCCGCGGCTATAATCATAGCCCTAGCATCACGTTTTTGGTGGATGGATGATATTGACAGACATCCTACATGGCATGAATTTATATCTAACTTAATGTTGGTCGTTGTTACGTTTGTTTATGTATGGGTAACGTACAGCATAGTGCAGTACCATCAAAAAGATTTGGAACTTAAAACAAAATATATCGTTATACCAGATATCAGCGAAGTTAAGGAGTGTGATACGGGATTCAAAGAAGCATATTGCATAGTAAAGAACGCTTCTGCGCTTGCTATATGGGATGTGGAGGTTTACATGATAACAAGATACCACCCCCAAGATCCCAAAAATAAAGAGTGGTTATGGGGACGCGCACAAATACCTGCATTAATGTCTGGTGAAAAGGATAAAGTGGAAATATGTGGGCTCCCATTGGTATTCCATGCAGATTTAGAGGAAACATTGCACAATGTCAGATATCCTGAAAAAATCAAGGACTACTTTTTAAGCTGCTCACAAGAAGATAAGCGTCATAATACTTTTATAGCCATTGCTTTTACAACCCTTTCCGATGAAATTAAATATGTGGTACGCCCTTTTATAGTGGATACTAGTGGTGTGTACCCCGGAAAAACTATATTTTTGTAGAGTCGGATATTAGCGCACCCGCTCATTCAGCTCTAAAAAATATTCCCTTTTCAAAGACCAAACCCCGCCTGCATCATCTCGATGCGGCGGGGGTATTATTATCGAGAAGTTCGTCAATAGTTACATTTAGAGCAGTAGCGAGCTTCAAAAGGATTGGAAGGGAGGGTAAGCGTTTGCCAAGTTCCAGTTTGCTAATAAATGTTGGATCTACCCCAACAACCCTAGCAAGTTCTGCTTGTGTAACTTGTTTTGTTTGCCGAATTCTTCTTAGATTTTCGCCAAGACCTCCAGTCATATATCTCCCTCCCTATGACTCTGTGTCTATCATATCATAGACTAATAGGCTATGTCAAGGGGTTGAAGTTACAGTTTAGTTACATATATTGGCCTGTAAGTCTATTGACGGAGAGTCTTAGAAGGTGATAGGATGA
>QMYO01000211.1 GCA_003662715.1 Candidatus Bathyarchaeota archaeon
GGAAAAATGTAAATTGAAAGAACCTTCGCTAGTCGAAGTGTCTAAAAATCATTGGGTTGCATGTCATTTATACTAAAACTATTCGCCGTCTGCCAGAAAATCAAGAATCGTTAAAGAATATATTTTAGTTGCTAAAACAAGTTCTTTCACGCTAACATTTTCGTTCACTTTGTGCGCTTCCTTTATGCTTCCAGGTCCAAAAATAACTGTTGGTATTTGCGCTTGGTTGATGAAAAATCGGGCGTCAGTTGTCCCCTTCAAACCGTAGATTGTTGGGTTTGTATGAAAAACGAACTCGTAATTTCTCTTTAACACTTCTACGATTTCTTCTTGGGGTGAAATTTCCGACGGTTCCGCTTCGCCTATAAGTTTCACCTCGTATTTCAGTTGGTTATCTCTTTTCCTTACAGACTCTAAGATCTCAATTATCTCATTAAAGGCTTCTTCAGGGTCTTCCCCCGGGATTAATCTCCTATCCAGCTTGATAACGCATTTATCTGGAACGACATTAACTCTAACTCCGCCGATAATTGTTCCAACATTTACAGTTGGACTGCCGACGAGGGGATGGCTTTTCCCAGCGATTTTTCTCGGAAATTCATCATACAAGGCTTTTATGACTTTGCTCATCTTGACTATTGCATTTATTCCCTCGGAGGGGGTACTTGAATGCGCGGCTTTTCCTCTTACAGTTATTTCTGTTCTGATAAAACCTTTTTCAGCTACGCCTATCTTAAGGCCAGTTGGTTCGCATACAACCGCGTAGTCTCCCTTAATAAACCCTTTTTTCGCGAGAAACTCTGTTCCTTTGGCTCCCCCTTCTTCTTCGTCGGCTACAAACTGTATTACAAGATTTCCCTTAAGGCTTACCCCAAGCTCAACAACGGCCTTTGCTGCATTGAAAATTGAGGAAAGCGCTCCTTTCATGTCAGCCGCCCCCCTACCATATATCTTTCCATCTTTAACTACTGGCTCGAAAGGCGGCTGCTTCCAGTTTTCTAGAGGCCCAGCTGGAACAACATCCATATGTCCATTAAAAATCAATGATGAACGCCCCTGTTCACCTTTCAAGGTTGCAATTACGTTAGGTCGTTTACGTTCGGCTTCGACTAGTTTCACTTCAAAGCCTAATGATTCAAGTTTTGAAGCTAGAAAATCTGCGATTTCAGCCTCGTTTCCCGGAGGGTTCTCGCTTTTAAAACGAATAAGGGTCATAGCCATGTCAGCTATGTCTGACTCCATTTTTTCAATAGAGTAACATATTCTACGCTTCATAACTTCACATCCTTAGGACTTACGGTTTTCCTTTTTGATAGCTATTTTACTTCTTCTTAAGGGAATTAGCAGGCTTGATGTGGGAATCATAAAAAGCGCTGCGATTACGAAATTCGCATGATAGCCAAAAATGTGAACAAGTTGTCCTGAAACTAGGCCGCCTATACTGAATCCTAGATATAGGGATGACGAGTAAAGCGCTAGCATTGTGGCTTTTACTGAGGAAACTACTAGTTCTCCCCCTATAGATAAACCGTTTCCCATAATGAAGCCTCTGCCAATTCCGTAAATGAGGGCTGTAACTAGTCCAAGCGGCACGTCGCCAGTATTAGCTAGTAAGAGAAGGCAAGAGGCAACATATACCATTAAAGTCAACTTCCAAGTCTTCCATGGATTATTAAAATAAGAAACTATCCCAACACTCATAAATGACCCTAAAAGATTTCCGACACTTGCAAGGCACGAAATTAAGCTTGCATACTCTATTGGAATTTTCAAGAAACTATTAACGAATGGCCCGTACATCCAAACTCCTATGCCAAGGGGAATCCAGTTTAACACGAAAAAGGCTACAGCAAGGTATGGGCATTTCCATCGGAACACTTCTTTAAGATCTTGAAGGGAGAAATGCTTCACGTTGGCAAGCGTTGCTTTGTGCAGGAAAAGTCCGGCGATTGCCATCAAAAGGTTAATTATCGCTAGGGTGTAGTAGATGTATTTCCATCCCAGCGTATAAATAATATAACCGGCTATTGCGCTGAAAACTGACGCTCCAATGCCTTTCATCGCCCATGAAATGCCCCACGCTGGCCCCTTCTTCTCCTTCGAGACGCTACTCCATATGTAAGCATCCATATAAGCATCAACAAGCGAAAAACATAGAACAGCCACCAACATAAGCAAGCAGAATACTAATACTGCGCCTAGAAACGACAGAAAAAGCCAAGCAATTCCTTCTAAAAGAGAAAAAAACACAAGTATGAATTTTTTTCCTCCAAATTTTTCATACGGAAACGAATCTACCGCTAATCCGCATAAGATTTTCAAATAGTAGGGAAGCATTATAAGAAATATAATATAGCTTAACATAGTAATCGAGATTTGAAGGGCGCTCTTTATGTAAATCGTAACAAAAAATATCAGAAAAGTGAAAATTGCACCTTGCATTGTGAAAAGAACGGATAACAGGACCGTTGTTTTATTCCTTATCATAGGCAGTTCATCTTCGTTTCCATTAAAAATGTAGGAGAGGCTTTAAAGCGTTTCACTAAAATGCTGCGGGAATGCAAACGCAAGTTAAGCTCACGTAGATTGGATAAATCTGAAAGGGTTGAGAAAAGGTGAATTTATTTCCGTCGTTTAGAATAATCTATTCTAACATCCCTAAAAACCCGAGGAGAGCCTATTGAAACATCGATCTGAAAGAAAAAATCTGACTTATAAAGAACTCAGAGATGAACTTTTTAGGAAAGCCCGGAAAACAGTTGCAATAGGACTCTGTACATGTCTTCAATGCGGGATCTGTTCGGCTTCGTGTCCCCCGGGAAGAATAGCAGAGTTCAGAACGCGGCAACTTATAAGAAGAACGTCGCTTGGCTTGAAGGTTGATATAAAAAACGAGGATTTATGGTTGTGCACAACATGCTATACGTGTCAAGAAAGGTGTCCAAAGAAAATAGAAATAGTTTCAATGATAATAGCTTTAAGGAACATAGCGGCGGAAAAAGGAAACATAATTCCTGAACATCGCAGAGTCTGCCATATGTTTATCCGATATGGCCATGCGGTTCCGCTGAACGATGAAAACCGCGAGAAAAGAATTAGGTTAGGACTAGTTGAAAATCCACCTAACGCCCAGTCCGTAGAAGAGGCACTAAACCAGCTACAATTGCTGGTTAAAAAGATACGATTTGATGAAAAAGTCGACTTTAAATGGGATCAATAATGGAGTTTGCATTTTACCTGGGTTGCGTTGCTCCTCATCGCTACCCTGGTATTGAAGCTGCAACTAGAAAGGTTTTTTCAAAACTGTCCCTAGGGCTTGTGGATATGAGGGGAGCGTCGTGTTGCCCGCCGCCCGGGGTGATACGGTCCTTTGATATCGATACGTGGTTATTGACAGCAGCTAGAAATCTTGCAATAGCCGAACGATTAGAGTTAGATATGGTTACTATGTGTAATGGTTGCTACGCCACACTAAAAGAAGCGAATTACATCCTAAAAACGGATGAGGAAAAGAGAAAACATATAAACAGTCTTCTATCGGAAATAGGTTACCATTTTGAAGGAAAGACTAATGTTAGACACATAATCGAGGTTCTCTATTTCGACGTAGGCATAGGCTCTTTGAAGAGTTATATAAAGAAAAAAATCTCAGCCAGAGTCGCAGTTTTCTATGGTTGCCACCTGGTGAAGCCAAGCAACCTGAGACCTTGGAAAGATCCTGAAAGACCAAGATTTTTGGACGAGATGGTTGAAGCTTTGGGTGCGGAAAGCGTTGAATATGAACACAAGATGATGTGTTGTGGCGCCGGAGGAGCTGTAAGATCAGGAATTCCCGAAGTCTCTTTGCGGATTGCTCAGCAAAGGTTGCATGCTATGAAAGAGGCAAAAGCCGAATGTATAGTTGATGTATGTCCTTTCTGTCATCTTCAATTTGACCTAGGGCAACGTGAAATAGCTGAACGATGGGGGGATACTGTAAATTTACCCGTCCTATATTACACTCAGCTCTTGGGAATGGCTATGGGCTTAGACCCCGAAGAACTTGGAGTTTACATGAACGTAACAGACTGCAGCAACCTCGTCAAACGCTTTTAGAAATAGACCATAAAATTTAACAAGACAATTAGGTCATTTCCCGGTATATCTGTTAGAAGAAGGCATAGCCTTATGAAAAAAGTAGCTATAATAGGCGTGGGAAACTCCAGATTTGGAGTTCGAAACGACGTAACTATCCAAGAACTTGCCTTTGAAGCCATAAGAGAAGCACTTATTGACGCCGATTTAACGCAAAAAAACATTGAGTTAAGCGTAGTGGGCACAGCTGGAACAAGATCCTACGAGCTTATGCCCGCTGTCTTAGTGAATGAATACTGCGGGCTACATGATAAA
>QMYO01000212.1 GCA_003662715.1 Candidatus Bathyarchaeota archaeon
ATATAATAGGAATGATCCAGATTGAGGTTGAAAGCGAAGTAATGCTTAATGCATCAAAACCCGTTATCAAGCTTAACATCGCAAAAATTGTATGGCTTCCGATAGGATACCCAAGTGGGTATTCAGAAAAATATGGATTTTGAAACGGTATATGCCTTGTATTTAGTATGTATCTCATATAGGTAAGATGAAACATTGTGTCGAAACCATTTGGTTGCAAACCGTTGGAGAGAGAGACGAGAAGAAGTGAAAGGGCTATAATCCCGGAGAAAATCACGATTAAGAAAACCCATAAATCCATCTTCTGAAGTCTACGTAGGAAAATTTTCACGTATGCGTATCGACCCTAAAAATGAAATGAGAAGAGAGCGGATTTGAATATGCTAAAGTTAGATAGTTTCTATCTTGGAGCTTAGTAATATAGGTACTGATATCGTTTTTGGAATGCACCCCACTCATGAGAACGCCATGTAAAGGGTCTATAAAGTGGTACTCTGGAACTACAACCACATATTTCACTTGATATTTTATGAGCAGGTCCAAAGTTAATGAATGATTATACTGAAAAGTGTACACTGCAGCATATAATAAGATTCTATTAGCCATGTCTTTGGATATCAGATCTTCATAAGAGAATGAAAAGACAGTTGGTCTCTCAACAATGGATCTTATCCAGACATTTAAGTCCATGAGATTAGCTATTATCACTTCATTTTCTTGTGTATTAACATTAATCCATTTAAAAAGGTCATTGTAATTATCTACTTGAAACTTCAAGGCGAAGTTGTAGGAGTTGCTAATTGTGGCAAAAGAGGACACACCAACCATAAAAGCAACGAAAAGAACGAAAATCTTTCTTACTCCAATTCTTCCAAAAAGCGAGGAATACTTAATGATCGCAAGACTTGCGAAAAAATATACAAATTGTAACAAGTAAGGGACCATTCTATGCGATAAGATGAAGAGTCCCGAGGCGGGAACATTTTCTAGGGATTTTCTCAGAATTTCAAATGAGGACACAAGCATTAGCAGAGACATAAAAACTAAGCCAGCCAAAGCTAATATGCCACGTTTCTTGGATTGATCCTTTAAAATCAAAAGCCCAAGCGTTGCAAAGAAAATCTGTATCACCCCTAATTCCCCAATTAACTGACTGATGCTCAGCACATAATATTGCTCCTTTAGTGAAGTCAAATAAGAGGCGGCTTCTGTAAAACCTCTAATGTCTGATAGATGCATGGTTGCAAAGAAAGGAGTAATAGTCAAAAACAGAGACATAGCAATGTACGCAAGGCTCACGAAGAATGACACCTTGCTTTTTTCACTGTAGAAATAGGTCAGAAAGAACAACAGTGTAAGAATAGATGCCCATACAAAAGTGGCTGGATGAATTGCGAAACTAGCGCCCAGCATGAAACCCGACAACATAAGGTATCTTCTGTCTTTGCAATTCAAAAAACATACTAATGCCGCTAGAATTAGTGGAAACAACGCTATGCCCACATTTTCTGAAAGTGGGTTTGAAGAGAGATAATAAACAAGTCCCCACCAACCGGGCATGAACGACACTAAAAGGATAGTCATTAGTGCAACCGATTCGCATTCAGATGAGTAGTATGCAAAGATATACAAGGATAAACCAAAAAAAATGAAGAACACGATTGGAGAAAGCCCAAGCAATGGAACTAACTCCGCGTTTGTTAAGAGCGCTAATTGGCTCATGAGGAGATAGTAACCATGATTGACAGCAAACGTTGCAGAAGTGCCAATGGGTGCCACGGCAGTATCAAGTGCTGGAATCCTTCCTTGCTCTAAAATACGCCCGATTGCCCGAAGATACCTGTATGGATCTAGATCGCCTAAAAAATTACCTCTAAACGCGATATAAGGAATTAACCTAACTGCACACCCCCCAATCAAGATGAAAACGATGCCAATAAGAGAACGACAATTGTTAACTTTTTTTGTCCTCTGCAAAAAACCTTCTCACAATAGCACCAAATAATAGCACAAACGTTGAGGCGATAATAGAGATCATAACGGTGTCGGTATAAATGCCTAGACTAAAATTTAGGCCATATCCAATTATGGGAACGACAACCATGCTCAGCCCAAAACTATAGGTAAGTGTTTCTAACAGAGATTTCGTTTCGACAAATATAAGCCGGAATAGTGCATAGCCCGGACCTAACAACACAAAAACAAAACCAACTATGAGTCTAACATGAGATATCTCAAGGCGAACTGAAGCGTAAAGTAAAAGACCTAATAGAATTACAGTCCAAAAGTCCGCACATTTCTTTGACAGCGTATAGCTTAAAAAACTGTTCACTTCATATCATTCTTTCAAATGATTCGCTTGAACCTGTGCGATTCTATATATTTGTTCAATTGTGTTGGCGATTGTTTCAGCATCTTTGGCCCCAACCTCAGGTTTCCTATCTTCTTCAATAGCCTTACAGAAATGTCTTATCTCCTCATAATATGAGGCGTAATAATATGTGTACGTGAGAGGATGAAGCCTTCCGCCTAATAGTCGGCGAACAAGATTTTTAGAGGCTTCTTTCATTGCGTGTAAATAGAGGTTCTGTGGGACAAAATGATCCGTGGAGATGAAGCCGTTTGTTCCGTGTAAGATGATGCGGAAATCAAATCGTGGGAAGATCATTTTGCTAAACCAGCCCACGTTGATCACTCCTCGGGTTTTATGCGTTTTGGACTGGAGCACAGCGACAACGCTGTCCTCATAGGGCAAATTGAATCTATAACCCAAACTCGCAAACAAAACAGAGGGCGCGCCAAAAAACCATTGAAACAAATCGATAAGATGAACACCTGAATCTAGGCATCCCATTCCCAATTTCTCCTTATCAAAATACCACTCAGAAACCGGAACTGGCCTAACAGAAGGCGCAAAAGGCCCATTCAACACCAACTCCAAAGTTGCAATTTCAACATCACCAACCACGCCTTCGTCATAGAGTTTCTTAACTTTCTGAACACACTCGAAAAATCGATAATTATGACCTACCATCAAATGAACTCCACAACTTTCAACCTTCAGCCTAATATCTCTACAATCCTTAGAACTCAAAGCTAAAGGCTTCTCCACGAAAATATGCCTTCCTGTTTCCGCAGTTGCAAAAATACTTTCTTTATGCAAGAAATTAGGCAGTGTAATTATGACAGCGTCAACATCAGACCTTTCAAGCAAGTCTCTATAATCCAAATAAGTCTCCTTTATCCCAAACTTTCTCGCCCGCTTTAAAGCCCTCTTCGAAGCATCAGCAACAGAAATCACCCGCGCATTAGGAAGATGTCTACTATTCCTTAAATGAAGAACCCCCATCTTCCCCAAACCTAAAACGCCAAGTCTTAAAAGCCTACGCATAAATTCCCAAATCTCTATTCTACAGCTGGAGGAATGGTATCACCAGTAATTTTTGCATAGAGATTCAATAAAGAAAACTGCAATTTCCATGACCACTTAAACATAAAATTGTTCACCTTTGGAAACTCTTTGCGAAATTCTTCTAATTTCTCTCCTACCACCTTTACTCCATTGAAATTGGTAACGCCCTCTTTTATTGCCAGACGCAGATGACTAACATTAAACGGGTTATAGCCCATAATTTGAGAAGCAACATAATCAACACAAACACCGTTTGTTCCAGCCATTATCAAATTAAGTTTACATGGATGTTTGCCCTTTGCAACAATTCCATCGACTAGAGTAAGATGGGGTTTAACCATTTTATTTACTGCTACAATTACCTCATCAATATTCGAGTGATAAACAACTTTCTTAGGCACGGCGATACATCCATAGAGGTTCTTAAGAGCACAAGTGATATGAAGAGCCTTGCCACTTGCAAATGGCCCCACTTTAAGTTTGGGAACGTTAATGATTAAATCACTATTAAACAAACTCGTTGGGAAGCGAAGTCTACACGATTTTCCATTCACACATGCCTCCTTCTCCATAATATCTTCTTTAGAGCCGTTCACAAGAGTGATGTGCTTCTCTTCCGCGAGGTCTTCGTATCCAAGCATTCTATAAGCGTACTTTATTTTCATAGCAGAGGCATCTGTTTCAACAATGCTAATTTCACAGTCTGGACTTATTCGTTCTCTCACGAAATCAATTACAGCTGCAACCACTCGCTTGTCGGTTGTCTCACCTGTAGAACTGTCCCAATAATAACACAGATTCGGCTTTATCACAACCTTCTTCGCTTTGCTATCCCATTTAAAATCGCATAAATCTATTGCTTCAAACACGGCGTCTTTTATTCCTTCACCATCCGGATTCCTTGTTTTTACCAGAGATACTCTATAATTCGCTTTATCAGACATCAAGGTCACTTGGCGTTATTCATATTA
>QMYO01000213.1 GCA_003662715.1 Candidatus Bathyarchaeota archaeon
GGACCGTGGGCGTCTGGTTCCTCTTGGTCGCGTAGAACCCTATCCTGTAGTACGTGCCCTCGCGGAACATCATCGGGAACTCCACGGAGACCACTCCGTCAGCTGCCACTGGCAACTTGACGTGCTTGTCCAGGGTGCCAGGAACAGTCCCCCACTCCACGACCACCCCGGCTCCGTAGTCCTCGGCCACCATGTAGACCTTCGTGATGTTTATGGCCGACCCGGCCGGGACGGTTCCGTAGGCCCATGACGGCTCGAAGGACAGGTCAGGTGGGTAGTAGAAGTTTTCGTCGGGCAAGTTGTACGTGGTTCCGTTGATCAGGCCGTGCCACTCCGCCCTCAACGTCGTGAAGCCGGCCAGCTCGCCCCTGCGCATGAGGAAGTCCACGTCCATTGTTGGGAGAACCCTGGTATTCGATATTAGAACTTTCCTACCGGTCTCCGGATCGTAGAGGAATACTTTTAGCGGGTCAACTATGTTTTCCTCCCTAATCTTCAGTGACTTGAAGACCGGCATCTAATGATCCCTGGAAACGGGATTTGAATGTAAAAAAGTTTAGGTTATTTGGTTGAGGCTTTCCTGCTTGGAGTAGTAGCCGTGGAGCGTCATGCCGTAGATTGTTCCCGTGCTTATGGAGCCCAGTAATGCCAGTAACTGGAGTTCAACTGTGCCCTCAAGGACGTAGATGGGTTTCTCCTTGCTTTCAGTCACTAGGGTTTCTCCTGGGCTGGGTAGGTAGAGGTGGTCTATTGTGCCACTGTTCTGGACTACTGCAAATATTGCTCCGCGTGAGTCATTAGTCAAGTACCTTAGAAGCGTTACCCTGAGCACTGAGCCAATCGGTATTTCTAGGCTTCCGAGAGTGGTTGCGCCACCGCTGGCTACTGATAGGTTGTTTCTTAGGATAGATAGCTCTATGTCAGGTACTGTCGGCAAACTCTTGAATCTGAACTCCCTTGTCGCTTCATCCCAGACTTCCTCCCTTACATGGCTTATCTTTGGCATGATTTATCACCTCACTCCACTGGCTTCACTGCATGTATGTAGAGGGTTCTGGTTCTAATCAGTCTTCGCTCGAGCTTCTCGTATAGCTCTGGATAATTGTCCCTTGTCACTTCAACTGCAGTGAACTTAACTGGATATATGATTACTGCAACTTTAATTGGGAAGCCTGTATGAGGATTCCAGGCCCTCAATACTGGCCACATATTCATTCCCAGCACCCAGAAACCGCTCCAAGGAGATGGATCGTAGGCTGGACTCACTATTGGATCTATGAAGCCTGCCAGGACACTCTCCTGTATACCTCTCTTTGGATCCCTATACTTGTCTAGTCCCCATCTCTCCCTGAGCTGGGGATTTAATAGTAGGATGTTTCCCCTTATGACGCCTATCCTGGCGTAGTAGAAGATTATTTCTTCTTCCGGTGTCGTCTCTATTTTCAGCCCCTTGACCTCGTAGTCCTTGAACTCCTCCGTTGGCGGGCCGGCGACATCGAATTCTATACGTAATTGCTGAACTGGCTCCTCATCTGCAAGCATATAGTATTTTTTGACGACAGCTGTCCTAGTAACCCTTCTAACCTCTATGATGTCTCCTTGCGTCGGCCACGTTTCATGTGTATCCCTAACTACCGGTGACTGCAGTTGCACCTGCACTTGCTGGGACAGCTTCCTTCACCTCGCTTTCACTTGCTAGATACCTATAGCCTTAACTATGGCGCTGAAGCTACCGGCGGCCACGGCAACCGTTCCAGAGACGTCGCTTCCATAAACTGTAATGTAGTTGTCGTAGCTTCCAGGCCTGATTACAGTACCGGAAGCATTGATGTTTGCATCGTTGCTGTGCACTTCCGCATCATAAATTGTTTTTAACCCGAGATCCCTGGCATATATGTTTTCTCCATCAGCCACCTCTGCATCAGCCCAAATGAAAAGCATGTTTCTCCCTTTAACTCTATTTAAAATGAAGGTGTGCTTGACGGTTACCACTGGCATTCCCTACACCTCTCTTAGAATGTCCATGGAGCCCTCTTCGTTGCCTCTACAGCTGGAACTATTGCTGCACCAAATGGCTTGAACTCATCGTAGCCGGTTGCCTCAATATATTGCTTGAGCTCTATCGATGTTCTGGGCTTCAAAATGTATGGTTGAGGCAATACTTTAACCCTGAATCCCTCCAGGTCACCTACATAGTAGACTGGCAAGTCATCTACACCGATTTTCCCATAAACATACCTGGTTTTGGGTGATGGCTCCGGATTCTGGAATCCAACTATAATCATAACTATTGTTTCAGGTGTAGTGACATTCCATGGACAGCTCTGCTCTCCCGTGGCAGTCCAGTTATACCTGAAAGTCGTCAAATTATACATTTCAGGTCTAAGCTCCACTACAGTATATTTTCCTGAAACCATTTTGGTCGGCCTTATGAAGTCCTCGATTTTAAACTTCAATTCCCTCTGCGCAACTGGTAGGGCTGCAATTATGGAGCTTGCAAGCCTTGCCTTAATGAGGTCTCTCTGATCCTCAGGTATATTTGAGATGGACATCATAGTGAACTCGCTTATAGCTTTCCTTGCCTCTTCAGGTAAAGTTGCTAGTGCCTGCTCTGCAGCCTTAACTTCCTCTTCAACTCGAATTGACATATATCTCACCATGCTAGAATACTCGGGAAAACCTATTATACTTTAAGATTAACTAGTCAACTTTGGTGAGCAAATTGGCTGTGAAAACGGAGCTAATAGTAATTAGATGTAGACCTGAAACGAAGAGGAGGTTCAAAGTATTCATAGCGGATAAGGGATTCAGGAATGCGGAGGAAGCCCTAATCTTCCTATTAAACCACTATGAGAAGACATCTATTGAAGCAGAAGTCTTCGGATAAAAAAGAAAGAGGGATTTCAGAAGACTTCCACGTCGATTTTCTCCGCCTTCCCACCCAATACTTGGGTTTTCTCCCCTACTTCAGGTGTTCCAGTTGGAGCTGGTAGGCCTGGGAGAACTGCTCCAGCCTCAAAGCTCTCCATGAAGCTCACAAGCATTTTCGTTGGACCTGGAGGAATCTCGACTCCAGTAGTTTTGATTGAGGACTCAAATATTTCCTCTGGTAGGGAAAGCGGTTTCACTAGGATGCTGAGCTTCGGTGGGAAAGCAGTTAATGCAGCCGTAAGCTCCTCGGGTTTAGGTAGCTCCACTTCACATCACCTCTAAATTTTGAATTCCTCCTTAATCCACTTAAGCCACTCGAACTCATGTGGCTCACTAGTCATTGGAAGTCTAGGCAAGCTCTCCACTAATGGCCTAGTAAAGTTGCTGTGCACGTACTCGACTACTGGAGGTATAGGCAATAAATGCTCAACTTCAACGGGTACTCTAAGTATGAGCTCAACTATTCTTGCAGGATCTGGTGGAAGTATTCCAGACTCAATCTTCACCTTATACTTCTCTATAATATCCCTGAGCCCCGTTGCCCCAGGTAGCTTGACTTCAGCCACTGCTCAGCACCTCTCTAGATACCTGCTATTGCCTTAAGCTCTTCTGGCGTATGTATTCTATACTTTATGTAGCTCCTATACCTCTTAGCTTCTGCATCGTAGGTGTCTGCTCTAGGCTTCGTCAGTCTGGGTGCCAGGCTCTTGAGAACCTCCTGCGCCTTGGCTTGAACAGCCAGTACTGTGTCTCCAGCCTTATGCTTTCCACTCCTGCTATCCTGCTTCAAGGTACCTCTACCTTTGGCTCCCCTCCACTTGGGGGCGCCTTCAGTTGCAAAGAGATACCTCCACTCGGCGAGCCTGGCTGTCGGCCTCTCAGCTGTAATGGGCACGTTCCTAACGATTACTGGTTTAGTGACCCAAAACATTTTTGGCGTCTTAAAGTATACTTGAATTTGCGCCGCCCTCAAATCACTTATTTTCGGGCTTCCAGCAGTCACTGCATGTACAACCTTATTTAACGCGGTAATCATATTTCAACACCAATCCTAGCTATTTCCTTGCCGCCTTATATTTTTTGAGGATGAATGCTGGAATGGACACCCAATACCTCGAAGAAAGCTCTCTAAGCCACCTTGGAATGCGCACTCTCGTATGCGGAGACCTCCATCCGGATAGCCTGGCTTTAATGAAGGCATGATGCTTCATGAGGATTCTCCCGTCAGGTAATTTAATTGCCTTCCCCCCATTAATCTCGACGACCTCTCCACCAACTAGCTCAGCAACCTCCTCATACGTGTAGTGCTTGCTGGCTTCACTCAGCTCACCGAACTTCAATCTACACTGAGCCTGAGCTCTAGTCGGCCTCTCAACTGTTACTGGCTCTGACCTCACATAGACTAGTGGTTTAGGTTTCCACCGCAAAACCAATTGCAAC
>QMYO01000214.1 GCA_003662715.1 Candidatus Bathyarchaeota archaeon
ACCTAATTCCATCCAGTGAGAACTTTACGCGTTTTCCTTCATCTGATCCAACTTTAGTTTTATGGTTACGGTTTGAAAATATCAGTACGGTCGCGCAAGATGCTAGTTTATATCACAACAATGGGAAAATGGTGGATATCTCAAACCAATCATCGTTTTGGCTTGATTCAGGAGTTTCCGGAAAGGCCGCTAGATTTACGGGTACCAATTACATTACTATTCCTAACTCTCCAAATTTAAACCTAAGGAATTTTACCATAGAGCTCTGGCTTAAGTTGAATTCTAAACCATATGGCGATCATATGGCGGTAATTGATAAGTGGCCAAAAACCTTCAGAATTCTCATCAGAGATGTGATGCAGCCTCATGGCGTTTACGGTGAAGTGTTTTTCGAAAGCAACGAATCGACGTGGGATTCATTAGATGCCTACTCGTGGATTAAACCAGAGACCAATAAATGGTATCACATAGCGCTTAGATACGACGGCCAAAACCTTTGCTTATTCCTTAATGGACAGCTTACCCGACGTGTTTTCTCATCAGGAAAGACCATGGCAACTAACAACTTCCCATTAACGATAGGGGCTTCGTTAGATCGCGGTGTAGCAAAGTATCTTCTAAATGGAACTATAGACGAGTTGCGTATTTACAACCGTCCATTAGGGTGGTTAGAGATCAGACAGCATTTTCTTTTGGGCATGGCTGAGGCTAATAAGACAAACAAGGGACTAAAGCTTCTTTACTATAATGCGCAATCTTCAAGGCTTGATGAAAACGAGGTTGAAGTACGTTACCAAAAGAATAGCCCCGTAAAATATGTCATCAGTATACCTGAAGATGGAAACTACTCCTATCTCGTCCTAAATAAAAAGTATGACCCGAATTGGCAACTGTATGAAGGTAATGTCAACTGGTTTGAAGCATTTTTTAAATCTCCTCTGAACGTGAGCCACTACTCTATCGACGGAATGGCGAATGCATGGTTAATTGATGGAATCAAAACCAAGCAGATAACGGTCTATTATAAACTTCAAAGCTACTACATTTTAGGAACCATGATTTCAATTGCAACCATCATATCTACTGTAGCCCTATCCTTAAACACATATAAATCCCACATTTTTAGCCGAAACAGAAAATGAAAATAGCAATCTTCGAACCACAATTCCTGACTCCGAGAGCCTTTGCTGCGTCGCACATCGTTCTTCTACAGGACCAAGCTACCATGCTTTCCAAGCTCGGCAATGAAATCGTAATATTAACTGAAAAGGCGCTTCCTCACTCTAGAATAAACGTTCCAAACCTACGATTGCGACTATTAAGCGGCAAATTTTCCTTAGTTAAGCTCTGGCTAATGCCTCAACAAATATGCATGTCTATGCTCCCTGACTTCTTCTCTTTAGACATAATCCGTGAAGCATTAAAGGCGCTGCGAAGGGAAAAACCGGACGTACTCTACTCATGTGGTTCTCCCTTCTTCAGCATATTCACTGCCTTACTCGGATACAGATCAGGAATTCCCACAGTATACTATGTTTTCACTCCTGCACATTATGCAAGATGGTGGAAAGGGGAAACCACGAACAAGTATTCCGAGCCAGCACATAAAGTAGTGTTAGAAACTCTAAAGCAAACCTTTCGACAAATTCCGCGACGTGGCTTACTTATGCGCTGGGGATTAAACCATGTGAATAAGCTCATAGTATCTTCAAAATTCGTAAAGGCTTCCCTAGATCGATTATGCGACACGAAAAAAATCCCGATAGTTTATCCGTCGACAAAAATTCCCCCATTGAAACATTCGTCAATCACTAATCAAGTTATAATTACTTATTATGGACATCTACGCCCCAGAAGAGGAGTTATAGACCTAGTACATGCTTTCACTAAGGTGGCTGACGAATTTTCAAATATTAGATTAATGCTGGCCATAAGTAATATTCACGAGATATACGGAAGCATGACCCTTAGAATATGCAAAAAAGTGCTTAAGCAACATGAACTGGAATCCAGTGTGATATGGAAGGGGATAGTAAGTAACGTTTACTCAGAAATACTTCAACCAAGCAGCCTCCTAGTTCTACCCCAGCATGAGCCTTCTATAAAAATTATAGAGTCAATGGCTGCTGGAAAGCCCGTCATCACGACAAAGGCGGGATGGGCTCCAGAGATTATTTCCAACGGTGTTAACGGATGCCTTGTTGAAGTCGGCAAAGTGCAACAAATAGTAGCATCAATAAAGAAACTTATTAGCGACTATGAATTAGCAATCCAAATTGGCGAAAACGCGTGGAAAACGGTAAAAGAAAAGTGTAATCTAACACGTTCAACTAAAGAGCTTATAAAAATTTTTGAAAAGCTTAACTAACCAATTAACCTGAACTTAAGGATGCTTGGATGAACATCTGTTTTGTAGGTGTAGACGGTAGCGGGAAAACAACTCATGCAAAAAGGTTGCACAACTGGCTTCGTAGCAGAGGCGTCGATTCTGTTTATGTTCATTTTGACTTTTCACTGAGAAAGTATATTCCCTCTAGGATAAGGAAAACCCTCTATAGTTCTTCTCATAAAGAGAGAAGCGAACTTATAGAGAAAGAAATTGCAGAAAGAAAAAAGTATACAACAAAAATGTATGCTATGCTATTTCTTATATTCTCCCTATTGGACGGCTTTATCTACTACTTAAAAGGTCCACGAAGCAGGGTACGTATATATGACAGATATTTCTATGATTATCTAGTTGAATTTTTTGAATTGTACCCTGATTATGTGAAAGTGTTATATATTTCTCTACTTCCTAGACCTGATATAGTATTCTACTTAGATGTTCCTCCTTCTATAGCATATGCCCGAAGTAGGGAATATCCGCTCAGTTATTATTCATTACGAAGGAGAAGATATCTCAAACTTCTCCGTTGTATGCGATCTACTAAGGTCATTATCTTCAACACGAGCCGCTCGAAACCAAGCAACTCTCTGACCATATTATCTCACGTAAGTCGTTGCTTCAATAAGGCTGGTCACAAGGATGAGACAAGAAAATGACCTGCTATTTCTTCTCTCGACACTACACCCGCTATACAGAAATGAATACGCGTCTACAGTAAAAGCAATTTGGGAGAGTAAAATCGATATAAAGAGGATATTAAAAAAGGCTGTTGAAAATGAAGTTGCCGGTAGTTTTGCCCAACTGATTGTCAGAGAAGGCTTTTCAGATCCTATTTTGCATATTGCCTTAGCCCGCTTCAATAAGAGTATAATCCTTTTAAAACGAACTTTAAATCTCATTTGGAAGTTGTCTGAGGAGTTAGGAAAGGATATCTTAGTTATAAAGCTACATCCTCCTTATCCTCTAATGTTTGATGATGTTGACATTTTAGTTAGACAAGAGGATTTTAGGGATGTAGTTCGAGCACTTGAAACTAGAGGCATGCGGGATATCTCGAGGCAAACTAGGCTGGCCCAAATAAAGCGTTTACAACATCGCAATCAAGAAGTCAGTATGTGGAAAAAAGGTTTCTGGGAAATAGAGTTGTATACCGACTTCTCATGGTCGAGACTTCCTAGTCTAAATACTTCTTTTTGTTGGCGGAATACGAGAAGCGTTAACATCTTTGGAATCGAATGTCAAGTTCCCAGTCTCGAAGCCGAACTATTAATTTTAGTTAACCATGCTATTTTCAAAGAAGGCAAAGTTACCCTCCGTGATTTCCTTTACATAAACTTCATTCTAGACAAAAAAACCGACGTAAAAATTCCATACGTAGAGGCCAAGAATTTTGGCTGGGAACAATCCTTTCGGGTATTAATCTCAAAGTTACGTGAGTGGTACAAGTTTTCGCTCAACGAGATACTATCCAAAAATCTTTGTTTCCCCTACCTGTTGCCACTAAAAATGATCTGTTACTCTGTTTCAAAACTTCTGTTAACATCTTTTGCTAAAGGAGAACGGTTGCATCTCTTTACGCCGTTAGGCTACGGCCTTTCACTTAGTTGGATGATGAAACAACGAATAAACAGGAACAGAAATAGTCCATTTTGAAAATGTCCAGTCCGTTAACTCTTGATCCCTTAATTTTACCTATGGTCGAAGGAGAAGAAATATTAGATGTAGGGTGCGCTAAAGGAAAGTGGGGTTTTCTCCTAAGAACGAACTGGTGGCGTACTAAGGATGGAAGTGGACATAAAGAACCAAAATTGTTAATTGGGATAGACCTTTTTACACCTTTTCTAAGGAAGGCAAAGCATCATAGAATCTATGATGATGTAGTATGCTGTTCAGGCTCTGCTCTACCTTTTAAAGAAGCTTCATTTGACACGGTTATCGCGTCAGAAGTTATTGAACACATGGACAAAGAC
>QMYO01000215.1 GCA_003662715.1 Candidatus Bathyarchaeota archaeon
GAATAAAATCAGTCGTGAAGACGCTGACGCGGTATTTTCACGGATAAGTACAACAACCAGCTATGAACAAGCTGCAAAGGGAATGGACTTAGCTATTGAGGCGGCTCCAGAAAACATAAAGCTAAAGAAAAAAGTGTTCGCCACGCTTGACTCCATGGCTCCTTCACACGCTATACTGGCATCCAACACGTCAACGTTAAGTATAACAGAAATGGGCAAAGCAACCAAACGTCCAGACAAGGTAGCTGGAATGCACTTCTTTAACCCGCCACAGCTAATGGCTTTAGTTGAGATAATCAAAGGAGAAAAAACAAGCCAAAAAACAATCACCACCCTAACAGAACTCGCCAAAAAACTTGGAAAAACCCCAGTAATCGTGAGGAAAGATGTGCACGGCTTCATAGTAAACAGAATCTTAGGAAGCGTTTTCAACGAAGCATTCTGGACTTACCACAGAAACGAAGCAACAAAAGAAGCAATAGACGCCTCAGTGAAATATACGGGTGGATTTCCAATGGGATGGTTTGAACTAGCCGACTTTGTTGGACTAGATATAATCTACGAAATTGGAAAAACCCTCTACGAAGCCTACGGCGAACGATTCAACCAATGTACAGAAATAATTGAACCACTCATAAAAGAACGCAAGTTCGGGAAAAAAACTGGCACAGGATTTTATGACTGGACAAAGGGCAAACCGAAAATACCTTCCAACCTACGTAATGAATATGACGTTGACAGGTCATGGGCAGTGGCTGTGAATGAGGCAGCATGGCTTGTTTACGATGATGTTGCAAACCCGCAAGATATTGACACAGCAATGAAGCTGGGCACGTACTGGCCTTCTGGTCCATGTGAATATGCGGATAGAAAAGGCATAGACAATGTAGTAAATAAACTCAAAGAGCTTTACGCTAGGTACGATATGGAAATGTATAAGCCTTGTCCTCTACTCGAAGAGTACGTCCGCAAGGGTTGGATAGGAAAGAGGGGTGAAAGAGGGTTTTATAAGTAATGGCTGAAAGATGGGGAAGAGTAACTGGAATGAGCGAAGGGGATATTGGAGATTCAAAACTAACTGTGCTTAAATTATCTCTTTGAGGAAAATTTAGGGAAGATAATGTATTAAAAATAATATAGGCATAAGAACCAAACATAGGCGTGGTGACATTTGTTGAGTAAAACCTACGAAACCATTAGAGTAGAAACGGAACAAAGCATATTATGGATAATACTGAATAGACCGCATAAATTAAATGCTCTCAACGAGGCGATGTTAGGAGAACTTGCAGACATTTTAGACATCGCCGAAAACGACTCTTCTATAAAATGCATAATAATAACTGGAGAAGGCAACAAAGCCTTCAGCGCAGGCGCCGACATAACAATGTTTTCCAAAGCAACACCAGTAAAAGCCGAGGAACTGTCGAAACTTGGACAAAAAGTTTTCAGCAAAATAGAGAAGATGTCTAAACCCGTCATAGCTTCAATAAACGGTTACGCATTAGGCGGCGGCTTAGAACTTGCCTTAGCATGCGACTTCAGAATAGCCGCAGAAAACGCTGAACTTGGAAGTCCAGAGATAAGTTTAGGCATCATACCCGCATGGGGCGGGACTCAGAGACTTGTAAGAATTGTGGGTCTAGCTAAAGCTAAAGAAATCATAATGTTGGGTAACAGGGTGAAAGCTGAAGAAGCATTAAAAATGGGATTAGTGAATAAAATGGTGCCCTATGATAAGCTTAAGGATGAAACTGGGGAACTTGCAAAAAAACTATCCGCGGGTCCACCGATAGCTTTGAAGTATGCAAAACAAGCGTTAAACTTCGGAACTCAAGTGCCGTTAGAGGTAGGATTACGGTTAGAGTCAAGTTTGATGGGATTAACTTTCTCCACAGAAGACTTCAAAGAAGGCGTAGAAGCCTTTACATCAAAAAGGAAAGCTGAATTCAAAGGGAAATAAACCCGCCTCCTCTTTTTCATGATTGCTTATCAATTAAACATAAAAACAACACGTGATTACAATGAGGAAAGTGGCAATTATAGGCGTTGGCAACTCCAAATTCGGTAACAGAAGCGACGTGAATATCTCAGAGTTGGCGTTTGAAGCTGTAAAGCCCTCCCTTGAAGACGCTGATGTAAACGCAAAGGACATCGAGTTTGTGGCTTTAGGAACAGCTGGAGCTGGAGCATGGTATGAAGAAACACAGCCCGCAGTTGTTGTAGCTGAGTACTGTGGTTTAACAAAGGCAGGTTTAATTCGCTGTGAAGCCGCATGCGCAAGTGGAAGCGCAGCATTTTTCTCCGCCTACTCAACAATAGCCAGCGGTCAAACCGAAATAGCGATGGCAATTGGCTTAGAAAAAATGAGAGAAATCGACACTCCGACGGCTATGGAATGGATTGGAAGGTCTGGATGCTACCTCTGGGAATTCCACAATTTCGGATTAACCTTCCCCGCATACTATGCCCTATACGCTAATGCCCACATGGCTAAGTATGGAACAACAGAGGAGGACCTAGCCCTAGTAGCAGTGAAAAACCATAAATATGCAACAATGAACCCGATTGCCCATCTTCAAAAGAACATAACGGTTAACGACGTACTATCCTCTACGGTTATAGCGTCACCGCTAAAGCTTCTTGACTGTTGCCCAATGACCGATGGAGCCGCCTCCATTATTCTTGCTTCAGAAGAAAAAGTCAAAGAACTAAAAATTGACACGCCAGTGTGGATTGCTGGAATAGGCTACTCCTCAGGAACAGCAAACTTGAGTAAAAGGCCCAGCTATGTGGGATTAGAAGCAAGTGTACTGGCTGCTCAGAGAGCATACAAAGCAGCAGGAGTTACGCCGAACCAAATTGACTTTGCAGAGGTTCATGACTGTTTCACCATCGCTGAAATAATGGCTTACGAAGACATTGGACTTTGCAGTAAAGGAGAAGGCGCCAAACTCCTTCGTGATGGACAAACCGAGATAGGAGGGAAAATACCGGTGAATGTTGATGGAGGCTTGAAGGCAAAAGGACATCCCATAGGTGCGACAGGCTGCTCCATGATGTATGAGTTAACAAAGCAGCTTAGAGAAGAAGCGGTTGAGAGAAGGAGACAGGTTCCGTTGAAAAATTACGTTGCATTAGCCCATAATGTAGGTGGAGCAGGCCATTACTGTTACGTGACAATATTGAGGAGATGAGAGGTGACATTTATGTCTTCGATGAAGTCTAGGGAAGTAAAGGTTCTACAGAACATACCGATAAGTAAAACCTTGAAGTTTTGGGAAGGCTTGAAGGAAGGAAAAATCTACGCAACACAGTGCATGAAATGTGGAAAGCTGCATTTCCCGCCAGCCGCTGACTGTTCCAATTGTCTATCATCAAAAATGGAGTGGATTGAGCTTAGTGATGAAGCGGAGATTGAAACTTTCTCCCAGGTGATGGTCCGACCCGCCTCCTTCCAGCAGAATAAGCCGTATGTTGTTGCTATTGGAAGATTGAAGGAAAATGTGAAGGTGCTCGCTTGGATAGTAGGGTTTAAGTTGTCAGAGATTAAAGTTGGCATGAAAGTTAAGCTGGTAGCTAAGGTCACAGATGAAGGGAAACCAACATACGAATTTGTTCCAATCTAGCTAAAAATTAACTACAATCAATGACGAAAAAAGCCACAGCTAAGCATCAATAAACCCTTACACACGCCATATACATACACAAAACGCAGATAATTAAAATACAAACTGAATTTACTCAGGTTAAGGAACGGCTTTCGGCGCCCATGAGCCGGGCTTCCCGAGCTTTTTTGGGTGCTTCATTAAACCGTTTGTTCCTTTTCCTGAGGGACGCCAGCGTTTAGCTGGTTTTTGTGAGTTCTTTGTCGGCTTCTTTCACGATGTTGCGGATTTCTTTTGCGATGTCTTTGTCTAGTGGTTCGGGTTTGTGGTGTGCCAAGATATAATCGACCTTTTCGCAGGCTTTTTTGAACAGGTCTTTCCATCCCTTCTTTTCCCATTCGGCGCGGTAGTCCCTTGTGAAGAGTTCCGGTATCCACACGGCGGTTTTAATCCTCTTTCGAGTGCTTTCCTGACTCATGAAATGACCACCGGGACCAACATTTATGATGGTGTCCAAGTCGATTGTTTCATCGGTTACTTCTATGCCTTTTAGGCTTTGTCTTACAGCAGCGACTATTTCATCGTCAATTACGTATTGTTCCAAGCTCATTGACATGCCGGAGTCCAGCATGCCCATACCGTAGATGTCTTTTCCCTTCGTCACCATGGCAGGTATCACCGTCGTGATTGTTTTTTCATGAGCCGCTTGAGGGTCGACTATCTTGGCGTCTGCCTAGCATCCAGCGA
>QMYO01000216.1 GCA_003662715.1 Candidatus Bathyarchaeota archaeon
CTCATTTTCAACATGAACATGATAACCCCGATGCCCAGAAAAATATATACGGATTTCTTTCTCTGAAAAACCAAAGTCCTGCAATAACATGTCTAACAGTTTGATTGTTTCTTCTTTTGCAGAAAGTAAACAGATTTCACAGGGCCATGTGTGGGTTTCGAATTTTTCACTTCCACAAATGGGACATTTATCAAGAGGTATGCCTTTTCCCTCAAAACCACAATTACTACATATCCATTGGTCATGAAATTTTAGGCATGTCGTTGGAATGTGGTCAGCGTCTATATCAAAAATTAAGTCCGCACCCAACCAATTCTTTTTGTCCATCTCAGCTTCTGGATTTTCGTAATAGGCGCATGAAAAATAAGCATCTTTTGGAGTAGAATTTTGTAGAAAAGATGTTAATTCCTCTTGATTTGCAAATTGTTTATGACGTAGCATCCATCCTTCGAATAAAGCAAAACCAAATTCGCGTTTATCAATCATAGAAACAGAGTCATTCAATGAGCAACTATTCGTATAATAATAACGAAACATTCTCCGAATATAGTCAACTGAGGCTAAATTTACCACTTCTAACAACAACCCAGATACCAAAAATTTTACTGCCGACTCTTAAACTTTTCAGTCTATCACCTCTATTAGATAGTATTGCCATGTCAAGACAAAGTAAATATGTATATTTCGCTTTTATATGGGCTTATCCGGTTGGAACGGGATTACCATATGCAAATCTACATTCAAAAAATAATTAAAAACATAAGGCTGTTATTGATACTCCTGCCCATATTAGCTTTTGCTATATCATTTATTTTACTATACTCCATGTACCCAAAGACGTTTGAGACAACATGGAAGGGGAGAACGTACTACATTGTATTTTTATGGTTAGCTTCTTTGGAAATTATGTTGAACTGGAAAAACTTACAAACAAAACAGACAGGCAAGGCAATCTCCAGAAAAAGTATTATTTTCATCGTAATCTTGACTCTTCCAATCGTTTATGTTGTTATTTCTAACTTTTTAGGTTTAAATGAAGTAATCGTGAACTTCTCTGTGCAGAATGGTATAGGTCTATGGTGGGCTGAGCGTATGCCCCTTTCAATTGAATATTTAGTTTTTGCCACATTATTTTTGACAGCCAACGTAATAAAATACGGTAAAACAAGCTTTACTTATTTTTCAATATCCACGGTCTTCTTATTCATTATCGAAACAATTTATCTACTAGACAATCTTTATCCGTATGGACAACTAACACCTCTTCAACTTCTCGTTCTTCCTACAACAATTCTTGCGGCAAAGATGTTAAATTTTCTGGGGTACCAAACACTTATAAAAATTATTACAAGTCCTCATCAAGGATGGATGCCTACCTTGGCTGCTTGGGATCCAGAAGAGCCATCAAAGATTGCCAATTTTGGTATAGGCTGGCCATGTGCTGGAGTGGAAAGTCTCATAATTTATACCGTCGCAACCTCGTTATTTCTAAAAAATAGCAAGTTCTCATCTATGCAAAAGTTTGCATATTTCATATTTGGAGCTGTAGTAACATATTTAATCAACATTTTAAGAGTAACAACGATTTTTGTGCTTGGCATAAACTATGGCACAAGTTCGCCAGAGGTGTGGAAATTTCACGATTTTTATGGTCAGTTATATTCTATCACTTGGATTTTATCTTATCCATTAATTATAATTGGGAGTCAAGCTCTATGGAAAAAGATAAACGAGTGGAAAATCCTATCGAAAAAATCTTCGCGTGAAAATCAACAATTTTGCCCTCCTTAACTAAAATTTTGCACTTTCCACACGATAACAATATGGAATGTTGTTAGTCATAATATCTATAATTGCAGAGATATATGATATACATTGTAGAAAAAGCATGGAGAAAAGATAAAAAATTCTTTGTTTTTCTTTAATCCAAAATTTCAATAAGTGTGGAAAAACCTTCTTGAACTTTATTGTAGGTACAATGTATCCTGTTGTCTTCTTGATAAGGAAATGCCCTACAAAAATTCTCTTGCGCTTAGAAATGTAATCATTGCAGTTTTCCGGATCTTTAGTGAAGACTACAGCGTCAGGTGCGTAAACTACACGATAACCCTTACGCTGTACATACCAAGAAAAATATTCATCGTCGGAAACAACATTATATGGTAGATGGTTTACTAAGTGTTTTCTCAACGCGAAAAAAGTTCCGTTCACTTTAGGAGCCTCTTTTTTAAGCATACAATCTATACAAATTTGATGGTGAAGTTGACGTTCAAATCTTGAGACAATATGGAAAAAACCTTCATTATCACTATGAGTGTAAATGGGCATAACATTTCCACTGACAAGCCCCACGGAGTCATCAATAAATGGCTTCAATATCTCTTTAAGGCAACCATTGTGCAGCTTAGTGTCAGCATCCAAAAAAATCACAATATCCGAGTTACAAGCTTTCAAAATTGCATCAAGAGCAGCTGCTTTACCTTCTCGCTTATTAGTATCAATTATCTTAACTAAAGACAAGGCGCCACAACGCTTAGCCGTTGAGATAACCTCATCCCGGGTTCCATCAGTGCTTCCACTAGTGTTGACGATAATCTCGTTTAACTCAACATCCCTTTGCTGTAATAGTTGATAAAGAAGTCTTCCAGTTCTTCCCTTTTCATTGTATGCTGGAATACCAACTGCGACATTGAACTTCTTACAATGTATAGCCGTGTTTAAATTAGTTTTAAACAAGCTTTCTCGCATTCCTTCGCATCTTAAGCTTTATTGTACAGTTAATATTTTAGTAAAAAATATTGCTAATAATATTTTTTATTTTCTCGCGTACATCGCCCAAAAACCTTAAAAGATTAACACGGAAAGCTAAATTCTAATAAGCTTTGAATAAACAAAGGGACGACAAAATGATTCCACGTTATGAAAACGCTAAAAGAGAGTTGAATACCATTTCCAAGCTGGATATAGATTCGAGCGCTACCATCAACTTGTTTAGGGTTAACCCCAAACTGTTCATAAGTATATTGGAAGTGTTAGATAAAAAAATACTGCTTGAAAGGGAAAAAATGATAGATTTAGGCTGCGGTTATGGAGGTCTTGCTAAATTAATCGGAAAGTGCTTTGAGTTTAAAGAAGTTTACGGTCTAGATATAGACGATGAACGACTAGCTGTTGCAAAAGAAAGAGGAATACACACGTATAAATGCAACTTGGAAAAAGAAAAATTTCCCTTTCCAGACAACTTTTTTAGTTTAGTAACGTCTTTTGGAGTACTAGAACATTTAACTTATTTTGATAACATCCTCGAAGAAGCATATAGAATATTAAAAAGTGGAGGAGTTTTCTTATTATCTGCACCTAATCTTGGAAGCTGGGCTAATAGGCTATCGCTTCTTTTAGGCTGCCAGCCACGTAACCTAGAAATCTCACGCTTTAAAATAGTTGGTGTGCACAATGTTTATCATAAAATTTATAGAAGGGTAGCTCCCGTTGGGCACATTTCATCTTGCACTTTGAAAGCTATAATAGAATTATTAAATTTTTATGGTTTTAAAATTCTAAAATGTTGGGGAACAGGAATTGTTCCTGCACCTGATGTTAAATTAAATTTGACTTTAAAAATTTTCGACAAACTTTTATCAAAGAAGGCTACCTTGTCTGTGCGCTTTATTATAGCATCCCAGAAATCCTAATATTAAAAATATTAAGAATATTTGCGCCGTTTTTTCTCCATCCTAATCACATGTATAGTTGCATAATTAGTTGCATGAAAATGTTCTAACACTTTACATAATAAACTGTCAATTGCTTCTATTAACTGAATACAGCATAATTTTTTATACACAAAAAGAGGGAAGGCACCGCCAATTTTAATTGCGCAAAATTTGCATTTACCACTTGTAATGTTTTTTATTTCTCTAACCTCTATTTCTGATACATGCCCCACACGAGGCATCAAAGCAGTGACAAATTGCTGAAGCCCCCTTATCTTATTAACTATTTTGTAAAAATATGAGTGCCCAGGAAACGAAATAACTAACTGTTTTTTTCCAACCCGACACAGCTCATTAAGTGCCTTTTGGTAATTGTACACGTGCTCTAATACTTCAGAACAAAGTATTAAATCAATAGAGCCTGTTTTAAAGGGAAGATTTTCAACATCGCACACAATATAATCTACATTTGATTTTGTATTTTTTACCTTTGCTTTTTCCACGTATTTACGTGCTATGTCCGCACCCACACAGAAACAACCATTCTTTAGAGAAGCAACATATTTTACAAAAATGCCTTCTGCACACCCTATGTCTGCAAACGTTGTTATATGAGTTCTTTCAAAAATTTCCTGAAG
>QMYO01000217.1 GCA_003662715.1 Candidatus Bathyarchaeota archaeon
TAGCTGAAGATCCTCTCGTAGCCCAGTTCGCGGCGTGTCTCTCTCACATGTTCTCCGTATTCGTGAAGGGTTTCTGCGGCCTCGGAACCAGACGCTCCAGTCTGGTTAAGAAACAGGTCGCTGACTTCCTGGGCGTCAAGGTGCTTAAGCTTTTCCTTCTTTAAGGTTCTTTGGGCGCGATGAAAAATTTCCTCGTTTAACACGGTGAGATACTCTTGAACTGAGGGCAGAGCCTCGTGTTCAAACGTTTCGGTTTCTTTCAGGGCTCCCTCCAAGGTGTTTTGTGTCAGTCGGTCAGAAAGCAGCTCCCTGGAAAAGGCTGGTATGTTGTGTGCCTCGTCCACAATAAGGTAGACATTAGATAAGCCTACTCCAAAACTCTTCAGTAGCGCCTCCCTAACCGGCGGATTGAAGACGTAGTGGTAGGTTCCGAGGAAAATGTCTACTCGATCCAGAACCCATTTTAACGCCTCATAAGCGCAGAACCCTTTCCTAGACATCTGCCTAACTACCTCCTTTGGAGCAAGAATTTTTCGGGCGCAGTCTAGGGCCAGTTCTTCAGCTTCCTTCTTCTTTGCGTTTATGTTCCAGTAAAACTTGCAGTAGGGCTTAGTAGAGGACTCACAGTTTTCCTTCAGCCTCCTACACTCCTCAAGAAAGTCAAAGTATGAGAGGTTGCGTTTCATGCGTAGCGGACACATGTCTTGTTTGCTGAAGAAGGATACGGCTGAGGGATTACGTTTCAACGCCCTTAACTCTTTAAGATAAATGTGTAGTTGGCTTCTAGTCCTGAAACAGATCAAGAGTTTGTCCTCTCCAAGCTGGGGTAGAACAGCCAGCAGGGAGGCCAGAGACTTTCCTATACCACAGGGAGCGCTTCCCAGGAAAACCTTGTTGCTTTTAATGGCCTTGGATGCTTCCTCGATAAATTCCATCTGTCCCTTCCGCGCTTCATAACCCTCAGGAAGCCAGCCCCCTTCGGAAGCTCTGCCTCTCACCCTTCCTTTCACTACTTCGCCGACTCTTTTGGGGAGCTTAGAAACCATGCTCTCCAACATCAGGTATGTTCCACAGCTACGACAAAAACGGCTCTGCTCATACTCTTTATGGGAATGTATGCTTCCGCACCTTCGGCAAACGTAGGTTTGAGGCAACTTCCTACACACCATAAACTTAGGACAAAGAAGTATAGATTGCTTTCCACCATAAACTTGCTTTTTGCGCGGAAAGAACCGCTTTCTTAACTTTCTCGGCTAACCAAAGCTGAAGCTTTTGGTCCTCGACTCTAAGAAGTTCAATACAATGATGGCCCCCTAATTGGTGCGTGCGCACCACTTTTTTAACTTCATCAGACATTTGATGTGGATTCTAAGAATTTCCGTACAGTTTCTAACAATTTCCAGAATTTTCCCTCACCCCCTTGCTATACGTGTGCACACGGCTCGCCGCTCTCTTAAAGGCCCATAGATATGAGCTCTAGACATGTATCGACATGCCAATTCATAAACTCGCCACGCAAACTCTTTGTCGGCGGTTATTAACTGAAGCCCTCGCCGAAGAGAAGCAACCGGGCGGGTGGTGTTCTTCGACGACAAGTACGCCCTAGCCCTAGGAAGGTGGCTTAGGGTCAGGGAGAAGCTGAACCCCGGAACCAAAGCCCTGTTCGTTAGCTACCAGAGCCTAAACAGGCTCGACAGGAACGGCGCCTACACAGCCATCGTCAAATACGCCAAGCGGCTGGGCTTCCACAATTCCGATTCGCCTAGGCTTGAAGACCACTTTGGACCACACTGCTTTAGACATTGGTTCACTACGTGGCTCCTAAGAAACGGCATGCCCAGAGAATACGTCAAAGAACTCAGGGGTGACAGAAGAGGCGAAGCAATAGACATCTACCACCACATAGACAGGCAAGAGCTGAGAAGGGCATACCTGGCCTACATACCAAAGTTAGGAGTCTAGCGTCCAACGTGTTAGAAGTGAAGCTTTGGTAGCGAGTTCGCAACCATTGAAGCCTCTTCATACCTTTCTCGTCTCGCGCTCGTGCTTGACGCGTGATATAAACAGGCTAGAAACCAGCGGGGTATTTTGTCACACTTCAACAATAGCTACTCCTCGTTTAAGAACGACAGTTCCTGTGAAGTTATAGTTCTCCTTCATTATTGCTATACTTCCTACAATTGGATGCTCAGGTGGCTTTAATGTCGGAAATTCGTTATATGATTGGCAAGACGGATATTTAACAACTATGTTGCTTAAGAATGATTTCCAAACACGCTCCAACAGTTTTGCTCCACAATCACCGCAGAAATGAACCTAAGACTAGTGGCGATATCTCCCGCAAACTCCTCTCCTTTTTGCTGGCAATTATGAGAATATCAAAATTCGGATCTAGCTGACACAGGCCCAACACAGCGTGCATGCTGGCAACTTAATCTGTTATTCCTTCAGTATTCTCCAGCTCTTACCCTGACCATATTTCTTCAGTTGGTTTTCTAATTCTGCTGCATCTAAAGTTTCTTTGTGATCATATATGTGGATTGTCCCATTAGCGTATCCTGCATCGAAAACCAAGATATCTTTTCTGCGTGGTGGTTTTTGAAACCAATAGACTTTCGGTGATCTAGCGACGTGCTGACAGGGTCGTCGTAGGTATCATAGAAGTTGATTTCCTTAGCCATTCCGCGTTCCCAGAATTTTTGGAGTAGTTTCAACTCTTTTTTGAATTCGCTAAGAACCTCACTAGCCTCTGTCTGTCCTCAACCTCAATGACTAGGTGAAGGACACGTAACACCGAATTTCACTCCCTAATGAAGCACGGGTCCATTTATAGTAATAAACCTTAACACATATTAACTCGTCCCAGATCCACCTTAGTGCCGATGGCCGGGTTTGAACCCTCCTCAGTTCTTGTAAAAGTAGTTTAGAGATTATATCTTTGAGAGGACGTTGGAATATTTTTTCATTCTCATAATTTTTCCCTCTGGTTGAATCAGCCACGTCATCCAACAAAGCTCTATCGGTCTGTATCCGCAAGCCAAAGCGACTTGTTCTGCCTTCTCCACAAATTCGATGTCGCCGTTTATTGGCTTCTCCCCTGCCTTCTCTAAGATTTCGTTTATCACTTTTTTAACCACCTTATCGGGCATCACCGTGTCCACGCCGCCCATCATCCTCAAATACTGAAACGTAACCAATCCAACCCCCTCAATTCTACCAATGGGGTCTTTTCTCCACTCTTCAAGCTTCGCGTTTCCTGCCCAAGTTCTCAAAGCCAGCCTGTCATCGCCCCCGCCCATAGTTGAAAGGTAAGAAGCGATGTCCTTCGCAATGTTCCAAGACCTCCTATTCCTCCAAACCTTTCTCAACCCTTTCATGTCCGCTTCTGCAAGGGCTTCCAAGTTTCTAACCCCTCCACTTTCCACAAACTTCCTACGGAACTCCTCAACCTTCGGAACAACAGCCGTAAAATAGTTTAGACCAATCGAGGTGAATGCTGCGTCCACAACCATCAAAACAACGCTTCCTCCCCATCTCTCCGTCCTAAGGCACCTATCGCAATAAATTTCTACTCCAGAAACCCTCCGCATATAACTATCAACTACTCCCTTCAACAGAGACATCAATCATCCATCCAAGCTCTTTCACACACACTTTGCCATATAGATGCACATTCGCTGTTCGCGTTTAGGGTGCAACAACAATCCATCCAATGTTAAAATTAAAACTGTTTGCTCTCAGTCTTTAGCAAGCGGCGTTTGAGCTTCTTTGATTTGTTCTGGTGCGGCCAGCAACCCCACTTGTGTTAGGATTTCCCAAGGCGTGTATACGGACCATTGTCCGCAGTTGAAACATCTATATTGCAAGACGCCTCCGCTGCTCATCATGCCCCTGTACTCGCTTGCAGTGCGCAGGTTCACGAAGACGCCGTCGCTCCCGCAGACCTTGCATGGAATTACTATCTTCCCCAACTTCACAACCTTGCCCAGCTTGGAAAGCTTCAAGACCTCAGCCTGGAGCAAGGTTGTTTCTTCAAAGAGGCGTCTGTGCTCTCTCTTCAATTTTTTGACGATGCCCCCCATCCTCCTGCATTCCTTCTCGAGTTCTGAAATCTGCCTCTCCAAGGGCCCCTTCTTTTCGACGAACTCTGCGAGCTTGTCGGGGTCGATATCCATCTCTGCCAGAGATTTCCTCCAGCTCGCCAACTTCCTAACCACGTTGGTGTCGAATCCTAACAACTCGAATTCCTCAACGAAGCGCGTTAGGTCGGCAACTTTCTCTAAACCAAGCTTCTGTAGCCGCCCTTTTGTGCTTATGGCGTGATCCAGTTCTTGAAGGGTTAAGGAA
>QMYO01000218.1 GCA_003662715.1 Candidatus Bathyarchaeota archaeon
GTAATAATATTATTAAGGTGACTTCATTGCCAATCATCAGCATTTCCCTTAGTAGTGTGCTGTTAAAAAAATTAGATGAATTCATGCAGAAGAAAGGTTACTCTAGCCGTTCAGAAGCCATCAGAGACGCAGTTAGAGATTTCCTATCTGAATACGAATTGAGACGATTAGAAAAAGGCGCAGTCACAGCCACAGTAACCGTCATATCTGAACTTGAAAGACACGATGTGGACGAAAAACTAACCCGCCTCCGACATGAATACGATGACATAGTCTTTGGCAACATGCACATCCACCTTGGAAAAGCATATTGCTTGGAAATATACATCACTCAAGGCGAGTTTGAGCAAGTTCTCAACTTCATAGGTAGAATTCGAGCGACGAGAGGAATCCAACAAGTTAAGTACACTCTAGTGCCTTTAACAGAAAAACCAGTTTAGCACCTTCCCTTTCAAAAGTAGAATCTACCGTGCATCAAACTAGCTCTGAACGTCTTCATCGTGCACCGTTACTTTTTTATGGAATGCTTTAGAAGGCAATAATGGAGAACAAACCTTGATTAAAGTTCTTGAAGAAATAACACTTGATTCAAAAATAGATAAAGGCATTAAATGGGCAATACAACTCGTAAAAACCGAAGGCGGCAAAAAAGAACTCATGTTCGGCTACTACAAAGAAGGTGAAAAAGGCTTTAATAAACCATTTACCCCCACCGTTGACGAATTCAAAGAATTATTAGCCAAACATGGAGATTCAAAAATCGTAAAGGATTACCTCAAATCAGCTACTGATTTATTTGACAAACCTTAACACATAAACGTCCATACAACCGCCCAAGCGAAGAATGCTTTTCAGCGATAAAGCCACTAATATACTCATTGTAAACGTCGTTTAATCAGCCACAACTTTTCTGCTAATTCCTCTATGTAACCTCTCCTCTCCAACCTAGCCTTCCACCGTTCAGGAACAGACTCAATTCCAACATACGCTCCACTGATAGCGCCAGTCATGGCACCTATGGTATCAGCATCTCCACCCAAACTCACAGCGTAAAAAAGAGATTTTTCAAAACTTTGAGGACAATGCAGAAACGAGTAGATGGCGGTAGGAACCGAATTATGAGCCTCAATGCCATTTCCAAGCTCCTTTATAACTCTCAACCTATCCTTTTCACCTAGCAATCTCTCCGCCGTTTCCAGCTTTCGCCTATACACATCATTAATCGTGAAATCTTTCAACTCCTTCAGAAAAGCATATGGCTCCAGCTGAGACGACATATCTGCTTTCACAGCCAACGCAACAGCATAAGCTTGCAGAGCCGCTCCCTCCTTCCCCAACTCATGAGCATGCGTAATCTGGCTTTGACCATAAGCTACAGAGCGCAACTGCTCTAAATCATCATAATAAAGGACGCCAACGGGAGCAACCCTCATAGCCGCACCGTTTCCATACGAACCCGCACCACCAAACAATCGTTTTGCAGCTTGACTCCAATCCACACCCGACCTTATCCACCTAAAAACTTGAGGCGGACCATAAGCATAGCCACGCCAAGGCTCCTGTTCATAGTTCTTTATAAAAGTCTGCGCCATATGGTTCCCATCAAAACCATGATTCATTATCAGCGACTCAGCTACACCAATCATCATATGAGTATCGTCCGTCCAGCGACCAGAGAAGTTCTCTTCAATTCGATTTTCTTCTAAAACCCACGAGCCCTCAAAAGAACTGCCCAACGCATCGCCCACAGCACTGCCAATCAAACATCCAAGGAACTTTGACTTCAGCATGATTCTTTCCATACATACACGTTTTAACAGTTATCAATAAACCGAAACTTTAGCTACACCTTTTATTTTCAGAAATTTCGGAATCAGCTTTCCCGGAAGCTTCCTGTCAGCTATCAGCGTCAGCTTAGGTTCAGGACTGAGCTCTGGATCGTCTGTTAAAGCTTGACGAATGCTTATCTTCTCCTCTGCTAAAATTGAAGCAGCTTTAGCCAATATCCCAACCGTTTTCGGGTCTTCTGGAGTGATCTCCACCACTCCAAGGTTTAGAGGTCTAGCAATCTCTTTTAAAGAAAGACCCGCTGATCTCATGTGTGTGAAAATGATTCTAAGCTCATCATTTTTTTGAATCATCTTTATGGTTTCTACAACCGTTCTTCTGTCCACTCTTGCAACGCGAGCCACTTTCAAGACTGGAATCTCAACATCGTTGCAGTAAATCTTCCCATTCTTTATGCTTAACCCGTTCTCCACAAGAACTTTAGCCACGGATAGGCGTTCTGGATAAGTGCTAAAATATTCCGAAGTTTTTCTCCACACTGTTTATCCCACGCTTTCATGTACAATTTTGTACACGTAAGGTTTAAATTTTAACGTCCGTCACTAATAATGCATCTATAGAATGCAAAAACATTCTCTCCTATAAATGGTGAAAAACATATGCCATCTCGAAAAGTTCTGCTAGACGAAGAAGAAATGCCAAAACAATGGTACAACATTTTGCCCGACCTTCCAAAACAACTGCCCCCCATCATAAATCCAGCTACCAGAGAACCTGTAAAACCTGAAGAAATAGCACCGTTATTCCCAATGGAATGCCTAAAACAAGAGATGAGCCAAGAACGATGGATAAATATACCTGAAGAAGTACGCGACGTATACCGATCTTGGAGACCAACACCCCTATACCGAGCAACCAGACTCGAAAAGGCTCTTAAGACACCCGCCAAAATCTACTACAAATATGAAGGCGTAAGTCCTCCGGGAAGCCATAAGCCAAACACTGCTGTAGCTCAAGCCTATTATAACCAGAAGGAAGGAATTCAGAGAGTAGCTACAGAAACTGGGGCGGGTCAATGGGGCTCTGCGCTGGCGTTTGGCTGCATGATATTTGGATTGGACTGCACGGTTTACATGGTTAAGGTAAGTTATAATCAAAAGCCTTACAGAAGAGTTATGATGGAAACTTGGGGAGCCAAAGTATATCCCAGCCCAAGCGATAGGACAAAGAGTGGCAAAAAGGTCTTGGAAGAAAATCCTGAAAGCCCAGGGAGTCTTGGAATAGCGATAAGTGAAGCTGTTGAAGACGCCGTTACACATGATAATGTAAAATACGCTATCGGAAGCGTCCTTAACCACGTTCTTCTACATCAAACCGTCATAGGTTTAGAAACTCAAAAGCAGTTAGAATTAGTAGATGACTATCCAGACGTGATCACGGGATGTATAGGTGGAGGCAGCAGCTTCTCAGGTTTGTTCTGGCCTTTCTACTATGATAAGATTTCTAAGAAGGCTCCTAAAAACGCAGAGTTCATAGCAGTAGAATCTACAGCATGTCCATCGGTGACAAAAGGATACTACATATATGATCACGGAGACACTGCTAGAATGATTCCTTTGGTTAAGATGCACACGCTTGGTCACATGTTCATACCTGCGCCCATTCATGCTGGTGGTCTCCGCTATCACGGAATGGCTCCAACACTATGCTTATTGAATAAAGAAGGAATAGTGAAAACTAAGGCTTACAACCAAGTTCAAGTGTTCGAAGCAGGGGCACTTTTCGCTAGGACTGAAGGTATAATACCTGCTCCCGAACCTATGCATGCCATTAAGGCTGCAGTTGACGAGGCTTTGAAATGCAAGGAAACTGGTGAGGAGAAAACCATCCTATTCTTGCTGTGCGGGCACGGTCACTTTGATATGCAAGCGTACGATGACTATTTGGCGGGTAAACTACCGCCCTACGAGTATCCGAAGGAAAAGGTAGAAGAGTCCATGAAAAAGCTTATGGAGCTTTATCCTTGGATTAAAGACATGTAAAAACAAAATCCAGCCATTTTCCCTTTTTTATTTTTCTAGTTCTTGCACGTACAAAAACGTCTTTAATATATCATCATTCTAACGTGCCAAGAGATATGGTGAGACACAAACGTTGAGATTTAAAAAAACTCAAAATAGTAATTTTGGCGCCAAGGAGTAGATCCAAACCTACGTTTAAATCCTTGTTTTTTGTACAAGTCCTAGAAGTGCAGTTAGAAATTCATTTTGAAGTGCCTGGGAGGAGGAGGTTCACATACACGTTTATAATCCACGTTTTTGGCGAGGGCTATTCATAGTCCTCCGGTGAGGGAACCATAGATCAAGCCTGCTATTATGCTGGATGCTAGAGCCAACACTGCATAGGAAATCACTACCTTCCATTGGACGATTCTAGAGGCTGCTAGGGTGTTAGGTATGTCGTAGGGTTGGCCCATGAGCCACGCTAATGTAGCTCCAGAAGACATACCTAGCTTTACCAAACTTCTGCCGAGTACAATTTCAATAA
>QMYO01000219.1 GCA_003662715.1 Candidatus Bathyarchaeota archaeon
TCCAGAGGTTGTTGGTGACGCTGGTTTTTATGTACCATATAACGACCCTAAGGCGACTGCAGAAGCAATTAGAAAGGCGTTAAAATCTGATAAAGGAATGAAGGCCAGAGAAAGAATCAAAAAATATTTTTCCATAAAAATAAGAGAAAGAATGATAATAAACGAAATATTAAATCTCTTCGCTTAGAACGAGAAAGAGACATAGCTGAAAAACATGCTTAAAATCTTTCCGTCAAGCCTTTTACATACCCCTTTATAATTCTTAACTGAATCCTAAGGTCAACTGGTTTTCCAAGAAACCGTTTCAGTAAGACAACAAAGAGAGACCACATGTAAAGCCAAAAAGGAAATAGTTTGTATTTTCCGCTCATTCGACCGACTTCATAGGAGTCCCTTAACACATTTGAGGTTGACATGTGAACTGAGCATGGGTCGGAAACCTTTAACCATTTAAAGCCTTTCTTCTCAATGTGTTTACGGATAAGCTGATCTTCAAACACGCTCATTTCTTCCGGAATCTTAATATCCTTAACTAGGGATGTTCTAACTAGAGTACAGTTTGTGTAAGCTCTTCCCATTGGTCTGATCTTTTGAATTCTCCCCCAAATTTTCACGTTTCCCTCTATTGCCCCAACTTCGGGCGTAATGTATTTTTTAATTTTGTTAAACCAATTTTCAGCTAAAACTACATCGGAATCAACGAAGGCGAACCATTTCGTCTCCACCTCTTTAATTCCAGCCTGTCTCGCCCTCCCTCTTTTACAATCTTTCCGAATGATTTTAACTTTCTCATATTTTTTGATTAGATCCACTGTACCATCAGAACTGAACGAATCTACAACTATTAAGCGATTAACTGGAATATTTTTAAAAATAGAGTCAAGACTCTCTTTTAAGCATGGATTGAGAGAATTTTTTGTAATCATTATTACGTCTATTTTTTCCATAAAAATTACTAGGTTCAGGTGAAATATTTTTCTTTTGATAAATTTAGCCAATATCACAAAATTATAGAAAAAACCTAGAGAATAAAAATACTTAACAGATTACTAAATATAGCAGGACATTTAAAAGATAAAAATTAGGAAATTGGCAGAAGATGTTGTAGTATTGCAACACGGTGTTGTTGTATGAAAAAAGTAATTGTGGCAGGTGTGGTTACACCCAAAGGCTTGGGGGATGCTCTCCAATATTATATTACGACTAAATTACTTAACGATTTGCTTCCCGAAGCTGAGATAACGCTGATGTGCCCAGACCTGATAAACTCACTTTTTGTCTTCGAAAATTTAAGCATTAACGCCAAACTTGTGGATTTAAACCCTGCAGGATACCTGGCTTTTCGGCGATTACTACGTTCATCGTTTCCTTTGAAGAAGCATAAATCCACAAGTGTAAAAACGGAAATTACCAAAAAAAGAAGAATGAAATCGCTTAGAAAGTATTTAAAAATCATCAAAGTTATAAGAGACACCTATGAAAAATATTTTACTTTCTACAACGCTGATAGGTTTATAAGTTCAGTATTTTTACGAGATTGTAGGTTTGACGCGGGTATGGTTGGTGGACATACACTTGGTGACATTATCTACCGCTATATTACTCAATATGATGTATTTAACTCGGTTGTAAGTGGCCCCCTCGTTATGTCTCCTATTTCGATATCAAAAGTTGGACTTGAACATTTCGGTCGGGGGGGTTCTATATTTAAAAAAGCTTTAATGGTAAAAAGGCTCAGTCACTCGTTGCAAAAACTCGACTTTATATACACGCGCGGTCCACTTTCGCTTGAAATTTTGAGATACTATCTAAATATTAATGAAGAGAAAACTGGCATGGCGTTAGACAGCGGATTTGGAGCGAGATTACTTAGTAACTCCTTTGCTACGTCTAAAACATCCGCGAGAAAAAAACGGAGAATCATTATAGTTCCAAGAAGGGACTATTTCTATGTTTTTAACAGAGAAAAGTTATATCCATTGTATCTAAAAAGCATGACAGATTTTATCCTTTGGCTTTCTAAGAATTTTGACGGTGAAATTTTTTTAAGTTCTCAAAATTTAGTTAGCGATGCTATAAATGACATAAATCGTGTTTTAAGGAAGCGAGGAAACAATTTACTCCTAAAAACTTTGCAAATTTTTGTGCCTACCAACCTTGTCGACGCTTGTAAGCTATACAGCTCATCTGATATGGTAGTTACAAGTCGTATGCACGGTGGAATAACTGCACTAAGTTTCGGAGTACCTGTATTATTTGTTTTGCCATCAGCAGATACGAAGTTACTTGACGTCCTTTCATTTCTTGGTTTAGATATAAACTCGTTTTTAGTGGACATGTTTGATGTTAACTCATTGAAAACGGAAAACTTTGTTAGCAAGGCTGAAAACATCCTCGAAAACCTCGATTACTATAAGAAAATTGTAGGATTTGCCGTCAATAAAGCTCTGCCCACACTGGAACTTCCTGTTAAAACTCTCATTAAACTCTCGGAGTGACCAACTCATATGAATCTACTAACTCAACATAAACGGATGGCTGAGTTATGTGTTGGCTGTGGGTTATGCTTAGGTTTTTGCCCTACAGACGCAATAAACCTCAAAGTTATTCGTGGTGTAGTCACGGTAAACTTTGACTACTCACGCTGCACCAGATGTAATCTATGCATTAAGACGTGCCCTGCACTTTACAACCTCTACGGACGAAAAACCACTATAAAAGCGAGTGTAGGAAAAATCGAGAAAGTGTTTTTCAGCTACAGCGCTGATAATAATATTCGTTATCACGCTGCCTCCGGTGGGGTTGTAACTTCTCTTATTCTATACATGTTAAAACAGAAAATCGTTGACAAAGTTCTCGTAACAAAAATGGAAGGCTTAACTCCAACCCCTATTTTGACTAATAAAAAAAGCGACGTGGTATCTGCTCAAGGCTCCATATACTTCAAAGCGTTCTCTTTACGCATCCTGAAAAAAATTCTCTACAGCCTTAAAAAAGGAAAACGAATTTGCATTGTTGGCTTACCTTGCCAAATATTAGCACTTAAAAAAGTATTGAGAGGCTTTGAAGATAAGCTATATTTCGTGGGCCTTATATGTGGTCATGTAAATGAAATTTGGTTTCTTCAGCATATAATCAAGAAGTACTTACCAGAAAACGCTGAACCCATAGCAATCGGACCGAGAAAAGATGGCTGGCCAGGAGAAATAAGAATATTTTTCAAGTTAAATAACAATTTTAAAGAATTGGCTGTTCCCTTACCAAAATTCTGGGGAATCCTTCCTTCGTTAAACATTTCATCACCGCTAGGATGTTTGCTATGCACAGACCATTTGGCGTCTGCCGCTGACATCGTGGCGGGAGATGCATGGCACCCTAAGTTTACCGGAAACACCTCTGGTGTCTCGATAATAGTAGCTCGAACACTAAAAGGTCTTAGATTAGTGGAGAAAGCCGCAAAAAATGAACTATTATACACAGAAGAAGCAGGTTTGCGTGATCTACTCATCGCATATGGTTTTCATTTAATAGAAGGAAAATGGTATGCACCTCTTAGACAAAAATTGCTTCAACATAGCATTACAGTATTACGAGAACTCGACGAAATAGACAAAATCATTGTACTACTGCTAACAATAATAACTACTCTCTTAAAATTCAAAACAACAAGGCGACTAGTGCACACGTCTTCAGCTGAAAAAATCCTCAAATATATCTCATGGTTTTTGTCACGACAAAAATACAAAAAACTATTCCAAATGGCAGCATTCCTTAACGGCTAAACAATCAGCTCTTCATCCTAAATTTCCGGAAGCACAGCCACAGCCGTTTCATAGGCTGGACGGTAAATAGCCCTGTCAATACGCGTCGCCTTGTCTTCCACCATAACCGAAACATATTACAAAAACTCTATAAATCTAGGGGGAGGGGTATAAAAAACGATAGGGGGGTATCGTTTAAACGGGTTCCCCCCTGAAGCCTTTAAAACTGTTCAAAACTGATTTCAGATTCTCATAAGAAAGTTAAAGGCTTGAGATTAACCGACTCGATAGTCTATGCAACAGGATTAATAAAAAAGCTGAAATAGTAACAGGAGATGAACACCTGAAACGTAATTTTCATCAAACCAATACCACGAAAGAAATAGCTAATGCTCTCTCCTAATTAACTCCTTCTCTAGGGTTTCCACCCTTTTCCTAACTTTTTCAACTTCCCTTTTAACACTTTCATCCATAACTTCTTTTTTGCGTTTCTCGTTAGATTTCAAAATCAACCTCAAAAACTCTGAATCATACGCTTTCAAAAGCAGTTCAACA
>QMYO01000220.1 GCA_003662715.1 Candidatus Bathyarchaeota archaeon
ACAATAACTTGCGTCCGACAAGCTCAGAGTGAGACAAGCCAATTCTCTTTGAGAAGGCATCTACATAGTCAAGAAGGTCGATAAATTTTGTCGGTTGGATTTCTCCTCTGCTAAAGGCTTTGAGGATATCGCGAATCTGCGCCTCATTCATGTGCTCCACATTGATGGCGGTAATCTCCATTAGAAAAGGTTTATATCTTACTCTCATGGATTCCTTACGCTCTACCCATTCCGAGATGGATGGGTCGTTCCATCGGGGGTCTAGCCAATATTTGACATATTTCTGCCATTGCCCATTGATAAAAGAAAAGTCACCAACATCTTCAATGATTCTTACGTGATTGTATCTTCTTCTTTTCGCCTCAACCCACCAGTTTAGAGCGAGGTTAACTGCTTTTTCAAAATCTAATTTACCGTTTGGTATGAAAAGTTCAGTTAAGCTCATAAGGTGAAGAGTGCCATCTTTTTCATATTCTTCCACGTCAATTCCATACTCCTCCAGCACAGCCCTAACGGTTTCACTCTCCTCATTGGGATAAACATACCAAACCGTATCACCGTCCTCAAGTCCCTCGCGGATAAAAGCGGAGAAGACTTTCATTTTATCCGCTGCTGACGTGTATGTCGCAATAATTGAATCGCCTTCTCTAAAATCAAGAACGGGACCAGCCCTCAGAAGATTAGATGGAATAGAGCGTTTCCATCTCCTCGTTTGAGAATCAATAATAGAAAAGTTAGGTATAGCTTGTGTGGCTAAGTCATTGAACGTGAAAAGTTTCGATATTTCGTGACCTCTTAAACTTACAATAAAGGTTTTGAAATTTTCAAAGTATATGCCCATTTCTTTTCTAAACTTCTGGTGAAATTCGGAGAAGTCTGCATAATCTCTATGCACCGAAATCATAACTCTGTCTGCTTCCATTCCTTGACCTTCACTTGAAAACACCACATTGGGTTGTTCCATAAGCCATTTCTCCGCCTTCTCCTTAATGGGTTGTAACGGCTCCTTCACGCGATAAAGTGTGAAAACTATCAAATCAAAACCTAAATAAGAAAAATCTGGAATTGCAGTATACTGCAATATCGCTTCTTTTTCCAGAACTTTCCTCAGACGACTGACTGAGGGTTGAGAAAAACCTAAGATTTTTGCTAAATCTCTGTCACTTCGCCTTGAATTCTTAATTAGTTCACAAAGCAGTTTTACGAGTTTTTCCTGCCGCATAGATAATACTTTCGCTGAAACCCTTTATGAAACTTTTGTGTGTCCTAATCCCCTGTTCTCTTTGAAGCTACGAGAGTGAAGCTTGCTTGAACAGCTTGATACCTAACATAACAGACCACACTGATACAGCGAGAGCCGCAATCATTTCAGGAATAGCAACGGCTTCCCATTGAAACATCCAAACCGTAGCCACAACTATTCCAGCTATAATTGTAAATAAACCATATTTTCTTTCAGAGCCCTCTTGCATCATTGACACTCCAATGAGGAACAGCGATATTGGAAGCAACACAAAAAAGGCTACTGAGACGTAGAGGTGAATGTCACCAGCTGTTTCAGGGAATATACCTATGGCACAAAGCATAGCAGCATCTAAAATGAAGATTAGCATTCCTATCCGACCTAAAGCCTTGTTCAGCAGAGTTTCTCTGACTCCAATTGCAAATATGATTGTAAGAGCTCCACCGATGATGAGACTGGAGTTAAATAAGATTGCGGCGATACCTTGGACTCCTAGGTCGCTTAGAGCATTTTCTGTCCAACTAAACCATGGAGAATAGTGAATTGCGAGTAATATTAAAGTGAGAACAACAATCGGAGTTAGCACACCGCACACTCCAGCCACCCTCAGCTTTGTAGCGCGTTTCGAATTTAACAAAACTCAGCCACCTCATTGCATTGATAGCGTACACGCACTTTTTATCTTTTTTAACAGTTTTTTCAAAAAGAAGCGAGGAAGTTTCTCTCATTTTCTTCTATGTATACTAAATAGCTATTAAACGCATTTCTAATACTAGATATGTGGGCGCAATCCGTGAACCGTTATATTATAGAGTTCAAAACCACACTAAATATTATTTGTTAGATGGCTTCAACCCACTTGATTTCAGGTACTTTCTTCTTCAAAAACTGTTTTACTCCCAATTGAAGAGTCATCTGAGACATAGGACAGCCAGCACATGCACCAGTTAACTTAACTTTAACCACGCCTTTTTCCGCATCCACATCCACCAATTCGATGTCTCCACCATCAGCTTGTAAATGAGGTCTTAACTCTTCAATAGCCTTTTCAACCTTTGCTCTCAACGAATTTCACCTCAATTAAACCTATATTATAACAATGTTATATAAACTATTCCTCCCAATCTCCTCTCTAACCAGACAAAACACGCCTAAAAGGTTACTGCAACTTAGAGAAGATGCTACGCGACCTCTTAGAATCAGGAGCAAAAGTTGCAGCGTGTGGCACATGTCTCCGCGCTAGAGGGCTAGCTAAACAAGACCTTGTCGAGGGCGTAGAAGCGGGAATGATGAGTGGTTTAGCTCACGGGGTAAAGGAAAGCCAAAAAGTTCTCTCCTTCTAAACGCATTAATTTCCTTCAACAATCGATGAGAAAGTACGCATTAAAATAAAAAAGAGAAGTCACATTATATTCTTAGTTTAGAGGTGATGAGGAAATGACGGTAGCGAAAGTTATAGAGATAATTGGTAAATCTGATAAAAGTTGGCAAGACGCTGTTGAGAACGCGGTTAAAGAAACAGCGAAGACCGTTCGCCGCATCCGCAGAGTTTATGTAAAACGAGTAATGGGAAGGGTTAAGGAAAACAAGATTGTAGAATACAGCGTCGCAGTTAGGATAATATTCGATGTGGAGAGATAAACGCACTATTTTCTCTTTAACGCCCAGCTAAGTCCAGGTTAGCCTTAATGGTTTCATAAAGCGACGTATTTGCAGTCGCAATAAAGGATACTCGTTGAGCAGCATCTAAAGGAGCATCCAGCTCCGTCCCTTCCGGCGTAACCATCACTCCACCCGCTTCAAGTAGAATAAGATAAGCCGCAGCGATATCAGTGACTCGCAGCTTCCCCCTTAAGTCGATGAAGGCGTCGGTGGTGCCATCAGCCACGTAGCAGAGTTCCAGCGCATTAGCTCCAAGGTGGCGAAGATGTTTTGTTTTTTGAAGCACGGGCATTAGGTGAGCAGCGAGTTCTCCAAGTTTCGCTGTGTTAAAGTCTGCGCCTACAACTGCCTTTTCTAATAATGTTATGGTAGATGGTTTGATTTTCTTCTCGTTCCGAAAGGCGCCTTGATGACGTTCAGCGGTATAAGTGATATCATGGAATATGTCAGATACAAGCGCGGTCTCCACATCGCGGAGATACGGAGTTTTTGACAATGCTATAGAGGTGGCTATGAAAGGTAAGCCGCGGATAGCATTGGTTGTTCCATCTATCGGGTCTGTTGTAACATAGAATTCCGAGGGTTTAGAGCCTATTTTCTTTGTTCCCGCTTCTTCACTGATGAGAGTGCATGAGACATCATGGTCTTGTAAGGTTTGGATTATAGCGTTTTCAGCAGCTAAGTCAATTTTTTTTATGGCATCACCCCCTGCACCCGTTCCAAATTCAAGGTTAGCCTCAGTGGACCCGATGAGCTGGAGAACCTCTTTCCTTATCTTTTGCGAACATGCTTTTAGGAGAGCTAATTGACTCATTATCGCATCCTCTTTTTGATTTGAAGCTAATAATGGGTTAAAGATGTTGTGGTATAGGATTTTGAGTTTCCTTCAATTATAAACCATTTATATAATCTTCACATAGAAGGAAACATAAGTAAGAGAAGCTGTAAAGTTTTGGGTTGCGGGGGTACCCGAGCCAGGTTAAAGGGGCAGGGTTCAGGACCCTGTAGCGTAGGCTTTCGTGGGTTCAAATCCCACCCCCCGCACTTGCTCAAAAATTGCACAAATTACATCTAAGTTATTGGGCCGTATGCGTGGATTTGAGTTTCGTTTCCAGAAAAGCATAAATGCAGAAAGAATTAGCTAGTAGTTTAATTGAAGTGGAGAAATTATGGAAAAAAGCAAAATTATCGTTGCAATAGTTTCGGTGATAGTAACAATTAGTGTGATTGGTTACATTGTTACATTACCAAAGCCAACTTTGGAAGAACCTAACTGGATTGCTATCGTTGCACTACTATTCTTGTATTGGATGCTTTTCATTAATTGGTATTCCAAACGTAAAAGAGAATAACTCTGTCGCTCCACGCAACTTGATAATCCAATATCTAAGCTTCCTCTACTGTTTTGAG
>QMYO01000221.1 GCA_003662715.1 Candidatus Bathyarchaeota archaeon
CCGTCGATATCCATTACTACGGCATCAACATCTTTAAGGGCATTTACCATGTCGGACCTGCAGAACATTTTTCCTTTGGAGGTTACAAGCAATCTATATTGCATTTTTCATCAACTCTGAGAAGTCTCTAATGAAGCCTTCGAGAATATTTTTTGGAGCTATGGTCACTCTAGTTAATGTTTTAAATCCCATCACATTGCTGAAAACCCTGATTAGGTATCCCTTCTTGGCAAATTCTTCATAAAGTTTCATTCCATCAATGAAACTTCCAAACGAGACAAAATTAGTTTGTGATGGGAAGACGTGTATATTCTTAAATTTCTTAAGTTCTTCATAGAACCATTTTCTAGTCTCTTTAATTTGTTTCCATAGTTCTTTGAAGTAATCTACTTCATCTAATAAAAGAGACGCGTATTTAAGTGAGAATCCAGTAACTGGATATGGTTGTTGGCATTTTCTCAATATTTCCATTAGTTTTTTTGATGCTACGAGATAACCGAGTCTAATGCCTGCTGCGCCGAAAGCCTTTGAAAAAGATCTTATAACGACGACGTTTTTCATTTCAAGAGGAAGCTTATGGAACTGTGTATCGGAAAATTCGGCATATATTTCATCTAACACAATTATTCCATTAAATTCTTCAGCAATATCTTCAATAATATTTTCTGAAATTACATGTCCGGTTGGATTATTAGGTGAACAGAGTATAAACATGCTTGATTTTCTTAGACAGTTCTTTAACTCGTTCATATTAATGTTAAGGTTTTTGTCAAATAAAGTAAATCTGTAAGGAACACCGTATAACTCGCATCTCGCTCTATAGTAGGTATAAGTTGGGTGAATTGTCGTAACCCCTTTTTTTCCAAAAAGAACTATGAGAAGATCGATCAGTTGGTCGGAACCAAAACCTATGAGAATATTGTTCTTATCGATTTTAAGATAATCAGAGAGTTTTTCGTATACTTCGTTTTCCAATCCACTTGGATACATTCTATGGTCAACTTCTTCAGCAGCCCTTTTTGCAATTTTTAATGTGAAATCCATAGGTACAAAGAGATTTTCGTTTGCGTTTAGTTTAACGATTTTCGATGTTGATAAGCCTGTACGGGTTGAAATATCTGATATGCTTTCTCCTTGAGTGTAAGGTCTTATTTTCTTAAGATTTTTTATAATAAGATCTATCTCATCTGGGCTCATGAAAATCTAACCTCAAGTGCTTTTGCATGCCCATATAGGTTTTCTTTAGTTGCTAATCGTATTCCATCGTCTTTAAGTTTGAGTAAGCCATCTCTTGACGCTTTAACTTTAACAACTCTTTTCATAAAGCTGAGAGGTGAAAGACCTCCCTTGGCTGCGGCCAAGCCATATGTTGGAAGAACATGGTTTGTGCCTAGTATGTAATCGCTTGCAGCAGTGGGAGTATATTCCCCTATTAATACCAGGCCGGCTTTTTCGATTTTTTCAGAAAATTTCTCAACTATGTCGCCCATTATTTGGATATGTTCAGGTGCAAAGGTTTCTGAAAACTTTATAAGAGATTCAATTTCCCCTAAAACTACTTTAAGCTGTTTTATCACATGTTTTCCGTTATCTAAACTTTGCATAAACTTTAGAACCCTATTCACTAAGTCTTCAGAGTTTGTAGCAAGAATTATTATTGAATCAAGTCCATGTTCAGCCTGTGATGCTAAGTCATATGCCACGAATTTTGGGTTCGCAGTCTCATCAGCTAAAATGAGAAGCTCTGTAGGTCCTGCTAAAAATTCTATTGATGTACTTGCCGATATTATGTGCTTAGCTGCTGTTACATATCTCCCTCCAGGACCTACTATCATTTCTACGGGTTTAACAGTTTCAGTACCGTAGGCTAAAGCTGCTATAGCCTGAGCTCCTCCTATTTTATAGACTTCTTTTATACCCAAGATATGGCAGACAGCTAGAACTCCTTCGTCAACATTACCTTTGCTATCTGGTGGTGTTGCAACAGCTATCGACTTAACCCCAGCTATTTGGGCTGGTGTAGCAGACATAATAAGACTACTAGGATAAGATATCTTGCTTCTTGGCGTGTATATGCCAACTCTTTTTACTGGTTTTAACTCGTAGACAATTGTCACACCATCCAGTTCAACGTTCACTTTTGTTGGAAAATTCTTTAAGAAAATTCTTTCAGCTGTTTCTAATCGTTGCTTAGCATTTTTAAAGCTCATAAGCAACCTTGGTGAGATGCTTTCTACCGCTTTAATCATTTCTTCTTCTCTTACTCTAAGGTCTTCGCATGTTAGTTTGGCTCCGTCATATTTTTCCTCAAAAAATATTACTGCGCGGTCGCCTTTATCTTTAACCTCTTTCACTATTCTTAAAACGTCTTCTATGGGTATTTTCTCCTCTATACTGGCCCTAAGGTTCTTAGCGATTCTTTCTTCAAGTCCCTTTTCAAGCTTGATCATTTTCAACGTTCGTCACCCATGTTATCTGCTATTTCATCTAATGGCAGAATTTGTCTGGGTTTGTGAACTACCAAGCCTTGCGCATACCTTCTTAGAACTGGAAGAATTTTGATAAACACTTCCTCATCTATGACCGTGTTTATTGCATACCAGCCTTCTTCAGAAAGAGGGCTTATTGTAGGTCTTCTCAATGCTGGTAACAATGGAATTAATTTTTCTAAATTTTCTTTTCTGACGTTTACAAAAATATGGAGTTTTTTACGTGCTTCTACAACGCCTTTTAGGAGGCTGAGAATGTCTAAGATTTTTTCTCTTTTAACAGGATCCTTTAATGCTGTTTTATTTGCTATGAACCATGCCGTTGAAGTTAACAGAGTTTCAATGGGCTTTAAGTTATTCTCTTTAAGGGTGATCCCAGTACTCATGGCGTCAATTATTGCATCAGCTGTTTCAGGAGGTTTGGCTTCAGTTGCACCGAAACTTAGATATATCTTGACTTTTTCATTCGTCCCTCTCTTTAGCCACGGGGTAATTATTTGTGGTTCAGAGTTCCCATAAAACTCTCTGTAGACGTTTTGCTGTCTTATCCACCTGCTGGTTATGTTTAAATATTCGGTACATATTTTTAGAGGCCTTTTTTCCTCCATAGACTTCTTTAAGAGACTTTCAAAGCTGTTTATGTTTTCCCAGTCTTTACTCACTGCTAAAACTATTTTTACCATTCCGTATTCTAAGTCTTGAAGCATCTCTACATTGGCACCTGTTTCGATTACCCAGTCTAATCCCGTGATACCTACGTCTTGGTATCCTTCTTCAACAAACCGGGGAATTTCTTGCGGCCTAAGTATTTTGACTTCAAGGTCCGGATCGTTTATTGACGGTCTATAAGACCTTTCCTGTCCTTTTAATTGGTACCCTGCTTCCTCAAGAAATCTGTAGGTTGCTTTCTCTAAAGACCCCTTAGGCAAAGCAAACTTAAGCTTCATCGCCTCCACCTCGCGAGGCTCAGCTCTAAAAGAATGAGAATTCGAAAACTATTCTTAATGAACACAATTACCTCTCATAACCATCCCCCACCCCTACCAAAAAGATTTTTATTTAAACTTTTTGGACAACAAAAATTGTCTTTCGAATTATTCCGTAGCATTAGAATGTACAGGAATTTATTGCCAAAGTGTGAAACATTAATCTTTTATCTTCATACAAGTGAAAAACGCATATCTGTCATTTGAAAGATTCTTCATCTCTTTGGCTTAAGATTAATGTGACGTGTAAGTAGAGTTTTAACATTTTAATAGGCAAATTTCTTGTTTAGACCCTCGAAGCTCAGCATTAAAGTTTTTTAGAAAGTCTAAGCCAATCAGAAAGTCGTTGTTGCCCTCAAAAGTCTCTATTATACATTCAAAAATAGTATCTGCTATTTTTATTTTGCATAGGGCAGATATTAATGGTAAAATTTCACCAGAAACTGTTTCCCGCACACCCCACTTATCTTTTGGTAATTCAAATTTTTCTAGACCTAGTTGCCTATATATGCTGTGAGGTACTAGTAAACATCCGTCATAACCAGTATCAACCAGAAAATTAAAAGAATGTGACTTGTCATCGACAATTATCTCTAATTGAACTACAGGCACCTTGCTTCTAACACCAATATCTACGTAGTTCCAGCAATGCTTTTCCTTCGAATCCTCCATCCCAATCTCCCTCTTCTCCCTATCTCACCTTTTGTAACTTTAAAAATCAACCGGTGTTTAGCATCGGGAACCTTCGTATTTGCAATTTTAACAACTTCATCAAAAGTCTTAGCGGCAGCTACGAAATCTCCCTTTGCAATCAAAACAGATTGAC
>QMYO01000222.1 GCA_003662715.1 Candidatus Bathyarchaeota archaeon
GCAGACTACATTTTACAATAATACTCCAGTCACACATGTGGACATGTCTCAGCCCTACTGCCCCGAGATTCGCAGCCTTTTGATTGAAACTGCAAAGAAACGTGGTGTAAAAGTGTGGGATCGAGCTGTTCTCGTCTGTACTGAGGGTCCTCGTTATGAAACTCCTGCAGAGATTGAGATGTTTAGGCGGTTAGGCTGCGATGTAGTGGGTATGACTGGGGCGCCTGAGGCTGTGCTTGCTCGTGAGCTTGAAATGTGCTACGCAACCATATGTTTTGTTTCAAACATGGCTGCGGGGATGCAGCAGCGATTAACAGCCAGTGAGGTAGTGAAGGTGGCAAAGCAAAAATTGCCCGTTATTCAGCAAGTCTTAAGAGAGACCATTAAGAATTTACCAAAAGACCGTAACTGTCCATGTGCGCATGCACTTAGAGACGCGAGATTTCGGGGATAAGCCATGCTGAAGACGTTGCTGTCTTTGTTGGGTGTTTACAAAGCTTACGAGAAGTGGTTGTGGCATCAAGTGAAGAGCGGAGCAAAGCCTGAACACATCGCCATTATACTGGACGGTAATCGTCGCTGGGCTTCAGAGCGGCTGTTGAATCCTTGGGCTGGTCATCATCATGGTGCTGATAAAACCGAGGAACTGCTGGATTGGTGTCTCGATTTAGGAGTGAAATCCATCACTCTATATGCTTTTTCCACTGAGAACTTTCAACGCTCGCCGCAGGAGGTAAATGAGATCATGAAGATTGCGGAGGAGAAGTTGCAGGAAATTCTTGAAAACAAGCGAATCCACAAACATAAAGTTCGGGTTAAGGTGATCGGCAGAATTGGTCTTTTACCGAAGAGTGTCCAGGAAATGGTTAAGAAGGTGGAGGAGGCGACAAAAGATTACGACGAGCACTTCCTTAACGTGGCGCTGGCTTATGGTGGAAGAGCAGAGATCGTGGATGCTGCAAAGAAGATTGCTAGGAAAGTGGAGAACAAAGAGTTAACACCCGAGGAGATCAACGAATCAATATTTGAGAACCATCTATATACAGCCTACATGCCTAAACAGGACCCTGACTTAGTTGTTCGAACTTCAGGGGAAGAACGTTTAAGCGGGTTTTTACTGTGGCAGTGCGCCTACAGTGAGCTTTGCTTCCTAGACGTTTACTGGCCAGACTTTCGGCGGATAGATTTGTTGCGGGTTGTTCGAACATATCAGAAAAGAAAAAGACGCTTCGGCACCTGAAGTTAGGCTCTCTTTTTTGCACTTACAATTGAGATTACGTCTCCATCTTCCAATATGTAGTCTTCTCCAATTCTCCTTTTCTTGCGAGCATCCACCGCATAGATGAATCCTTCTCCTAATTCTGTGTGAATCTTATAGGCTAGTTGACGCGCAGTGGTCCCGTACGGCACAACATACGCATCTGGAAGCACATTGCCTTTATGATCACTAAGGTGTTCAAGGTCTTCCACTGGATAAACAACAATCATGTTTAGGAGTTGGAAGAAAGCCGTGTTGATAGCCTGCTGCACACCTGTAGATTCAAACTTTCGCAATATTTTTTCTTTAATTACTTGTAAAGCCTTGGTTTGAACATCTGTCAGTTCATCAGATTTCACTATCGTGAAATCGCTGTCTCCTGGTCTATAATCGATTAACTCCTTCTCTGCAGCTCTTCTTAATGCCAACTCTGCTTCTGCGCAACAAGGAATAACCATATAGCCCAGTTCTTTCAGTTTCTCCAAGTTTTCCTCCGCATATGGAAGATCTATCTTGTTTGCTGCGATAAGCGTTGGTTTGGAGACGCTTCTCAACGTGTCTAAGAATCTAAGAAGGTCGTCGTTGCTCCATTTGGTTGGTCTCTCCGCGTTCAGCGCTGTTTTTCTTAATGCTTCAATGATGTGGCTTCTTTTTATTGCCAGTCCACTTAATCGGTTTTCAAGTAGAGTGAGTAGGTCTGTTGTGGCTGATTCAGCGGTTCTGGCGAGTTTAGGCCAGTCCCTCTTTAGTATTTGGTTAAACCACATGGTTATCTCTGTTTCTAAAAACTTTACATCTTCTCGGGGGTCATGTGTTCCTGGCTTAACCATTCTTCCCTCAGAGTCTGTTGATCCTGAAGCATCAACTATGTGGATGAGTGCGTTTGCTTTTCTAATTTCGTCTAGGAACTGGTTTCCGAGTCCTTTTCCCTGCCATGCGCCTGGCACTAGTCCAGCGCAGTCAATTAATTCAACTGGGATTAGTCGTATTCCATCTAGGCACAGCGAGTTCTGGGGGGCGTCTTTCACGTTGAATTCTTTACATACACATGGAGACCTTATGTATCCGATTCCTCGATTCGGTTTTATGGTTGTGAATGGGCGGCTTGCAATTTCCACTGGGGTTAGTGTTGCTGCTGAGAAAAAAGTGGATTTGCCTGTGTTTGGTTTCCCAACCACACCAAGTAGATTTGAATGGTATTTTTGCACTTTCTCGCGTGCACTCATTCAGAAAAGCCTTCTTTATCCATCGTTATGAATAGTGTTAATTAATATATATTAAGAAAGGTCAGACTTGATATTTTTTAGCCTTCTCTTTTGGTTTCTCCACTTCGGCAGAGCAACTTAATGCGCGCGCACAGAACTTCACAACAGAGTTCATACCGATAGAACAAAACTAAAACTCTTTGAAGGCTCTCAATTTCCCCACTCGACTTGCGAGAATTTCGCGCCAGCAATTTCAGCAGAGGCTTCTGTTAATCCCTCTTAACGAACCCTCTTAAGCCGCTAGGCCGTTATGAAGACGCGCGCGTCAGACATGCATGCATCCTATTGGACATAGCTTACCAATTCATCAACGAGGATCTTTCTTTCTTCTGATATTTCTGTGATTGGTCTGGTATCTTCTTTTTCGAAATACCCTTTATACTTGCATGTTCCTATGAAATAGATGTCGTTATCGCAGAATTTACAGTTCCCCTTTGTTCTTTTGAAGTGTTTGATGTCTTCATCATAGATCAAGTTTCCATTCTTGTATTCTTCATAAAGCGCATCCACTATCTTGTTCTGGGCGTCCAGCTCACGGTACCAGTAGGGAGCACCTGTGGGGTGCGGTGAAAAGATAACTCTTATCCTTTCTCCCCCAATCTTCATTGTATAGTTGTTTTTGCTCAGAATTTCGCGGTAAGTCTCTTTGGGATCCGGGATGTTATTCTCATTGAAGGAACCATAAAAGTTTGCGACGAAGCTTCTCATAACCGGTTTTCCAAAGAGGATTATTATTTTTGGCATGCTCTGTGTAAACTGTTTGAGGAAGAATTGTCGTTTGATATAGCATTCGTCGATTATTCCCTTTTCAGTCTCTTTGTCCATGTCCCAGCGTGGTGAGTGGCAAGCCACAAAGTTGTAGTAAGATACGTCCTCACCTAGGGAGAGCTTGCTATCGGTTATGTTCATTTTCTCCTGTAGGGCTTTGAGGATCTTGTCGTATTCCTTGTACATGGACACGTATTCTTTTACAAGAGGGATGAACTGGTTTTCCTCAAATTCCGCAGTGCCGTTGGTAATGTGTTCGTCGTAATATTCCTTTTCTATGCTGTGTTTGAAGGTCGTTCTGTATCTGAAATGCCTTGCATACTGCTGAACGTCATCAAAATAGGGGTAGATCCTCCGTGGCTGGGTTACCGCTCGTAGATTTGGGTTCAGCCCTACTGACATTATGGGTGCCTTTCTGCATCCTGAGAGAAGTTCTGGAATTAGATATCTTTTCCCAACGTAAATGGAATCTGTTTCACCTATCTCCACCGGGGGCCATCGCTCCTCAGCAACAAGATCGTATGCGTGGAAGGGTCCGTATTGGAAGAACCAGTGGCAGGGATGATCTGCTCCTTCATAACAATAACGCATTCCCCGGCAGGTCATCGCCTCCCAGACCACCCTTACCTCGTCAGGGGTTTTGGAGAGTCTATCTTCGAACAATATTTCAGAGGCCTGATCCTGCCACCCCTTGATTTCTTCAGATGTTGCGGTGTTTGGTATGATGCGTTGCTTATGTAATTCTATTATTTTATCAGAGATCTGCTCAGGGTTGGTATCTACCAGTTTCTTGAGATCGGTTATTCCTATCTTCACTAAAGCCTCTGAAAACTGAGGGGTGATGCCCTCAACTCGCTGGAGTACAGCCATGGACTGCCATGTTTTAAGTAGCCTTATAGAAATGCCAGTTATTTCATGA
>QMYO01000223.1 GCA_003662715.1 Candidatus Bathyarchaeota archaeon
GCACGATTTAGTGATTCATATAGACCTAGAAAACTCGTGCGTATGACACAGTTAGGACTGAAAGATAGAATTCTTTCAAACGATGTTATATGGCTTTGCGCCGCTTGCTTCACTTGCGTCGATCATTGTCCACAAGACGTTGAAATCTCAAGCGTTTTAAGGGCTCTTCGAAATCTAGCTGCAAAGGAAGGAATTGTACCTATCGTCTTCAGAGACTTATCTTCCAATATTCTAAAAACGGGATACGCTTACATGATTCCAGCTTTGCGACTTAGAAAGAGAGAAGAGCAAGGATTGCCTCCTTTACCAAAGGCTAGCTTAGAAAGTATTGCTAAACTATCTGAAGTTACGGGTTTTTCTGAATTACTTAAGAAAAAGAAGGAGGAGACAGAATGACTGAACAGAAATATCTGCTCTTTCTTGGCTGCGTTATTCCATACAGAATCACCAGCTACGAGATTTCCACTAGAAAAGTTGCGGAAAAACTTGATATAGAATTGGTTGAGATGCCAGATTTCAACTGCTGCGGTCTTCCTATAGACCCTATAAGCCACGATATGATGCTTGCCTTAGCAGCGAGAAACCTCTGCTTGGCAGAACAACAAAACCTGAATATTATGACCCTTTGTACGGGATGCGGTGGCACTTTACGCAAGGTAAATGAAAAGTTGAAACATGATAAGAACCTCAAAGAGAAAGTTAACGGGTACTTAAAGGAGATCGGACTGGAATTTAAGGGAACAATAAAGGTCAAACATCTCGTTCAAGTGCTTTTAGAAGACGTTGGATTTGAAAAAATAAAGGAGACAATTCAGAGACCTCTAACACAGCTTAAAGTGGCGGAGCATGCTGGATGCCACGTTTTGCGTCCAAAGAAATATCTAGGTTTTGACGACCCGGAAAACCCGGTGGTTATTAAGCAACTAATTGAGTTAACAGGCGCTAAATGTTTAGACTATGAAGATGAAACAGCGTGCTGTGGCGCCCCAATAATTGGCGTGAATGACATGATTCCTCTTCAGTTAACTAGAGAAAAACTTGTTCATATGAGGGAAGTTGGAGCGCAAGCCGCGATAACCATTTGTCCCTTCTGCCACATGATGTTCGACATCAATCAGCCAAGGATAGAACGAGTGTTCAATGAGAAGTTTGACCTTCCAGTACTTCATTATACACAGTTGTTGGGGTTAGCTATGGGCATTAATCCAAACGAATTAGCATTAGATCAACTTAGAGTGGATGCTTCCAAAGTATTAGAAATTTTGAGTCTCACAAAAGAGGCTGCACCCCTACAAAAATAGTGGAAATTGAGGTTTAGGAGTGGCTTTTGAGAGGAGGAATAACACAGGCTTAATTGAAAAGAAGTTAAGGAACTGGTTTTCCGATGCTCAAAGAGTGGTTCTCGCGGGTATTGGAAACCCGATTAGAAAAGATGATTTTGTTGGAGTCAAAATTATAAGGCATTTGAAGAATAGGAGTTCAACATCTGTTTATGCAATAGAATGTGAAACAATTCCAGAGAGTTTTATTGACTCAATAGAAAAGTTTAAGCCCACTCACATACTGGTAATTGACGCTGCTTTATTGAACCTAAAGCCGGGTTCTGCAAGGCTTCTAAATCTCATTGAGATGGCAAAATTACCTGCCATATCAACCCATACTTTGCCGCTTAAAATATTCTGCGAGTATCTTAAAAAAACAACTGGTGCAAAAATTGCTCTACTCGCAATTCAGCCGGGAGACACTAATTTTGGAGAAGGCTTAACAGCAGAGTTAGAGAAAACGGCGAAAAAGTTGGCAAACTTGTTGCTAAAAATTCTTCCATAAAAATCTGTAAATTTTATTTTCTCCCTTATAGGAAGAGAAGCAACTAGCGTACTGTAGAAATCCTTGAAATAAGGGGGAATAAGGCTTTGACTGCCTTATCCCGGAAGTGACGTTTTCTTAGCTTCTTGAAGTAGCTTCTTTACGATAGAGACCCTTGCCTTTTGTGCAATAACATCTTTAGTCGTGAAATCTAAAGCCTCTTCTGGACACCATTCCACACATTTTGGCTCGCCATCACACAGATCACAGATGTACACCACTCTTGTTTCAGGGTGTAGCTGGATAGCGCCATAGTCGCAAGCTTCGATGCACCAGCCGCATCCATTGCATTTATCTTCGTCAACTAAGATGATACCCGATTCCTTAGACTGCTCAAGCGCATCTCGTGGACACGCAGCCACGCATGGAGCGTCTTCACAGAGTCTGCATGCAACTGCTAAGTTCACGAAGGGATTCAAGCGTACAGCGCGTATTCGAGATTTCGTTGGATTGAAAGTTTTTTCATGCTCCAGTGAACAAGCGTATTCGCAAACGCAACAGCCAACGCATTTTTCAGGGTCTCCAGAGACAAACTTCTTTTCATGTATCGTAGCCATAGTTTATTTTCCTCCTTTCACTTTCACCTTTGGAACCAATGACTCCATCTTTTTCTTCACAATGGGAATAAGATCGGCTAAGTCTAGTTCTTTGAGTTTCTCTACGGTTGGAATGCCCTCTTTTGTCCATCCACGTGCCTCATAGTAGTCATCTAAGCCTATGTCAAACTCTTTTTGGTTAACAACGGCTCCCTTTGCAATTCCATCTGGTATGGGCACGCTCATTATTTTTGGCGGCAACTGATCGTATTCCCTTGTTCCCATGCCCTCTCGTATATTGATGACTCGCGCTAGGTTATTTATTCTTTCGCCAGCTCGTCTCAGCTCCTCTGGGGTCATCGGGATGCCCGTGACTAAAGTATAGTATTTCGCCATTTCATCGATTCCCTCGTAGAATACGCCTCTTGAGAACTTGCATAAAATAAGCGAGTCAATGACGTTGTACAAGTCTTCGCCGTCCATTACTATCTTTCCACGTCCTTTTTCAATTTTGAAGCGGTCGACTTTTCCTTTCACGTCAGGGGAATAAGCTCCTGCTCGTAGGTGACAAGCTCCACGGAAGGAAACAGCAAATCCTAAGGCAGCGGTTTTCAATCCTCTAATGTCATAACCTGGCAACTCTAATCCTTTGATGTGATTAGCATATTTCACAGCGCCTTTACCAATCCTTTCCGCAGCCCTCATAGTTCCTTCTGCAAGTATGTCGCCTAGCCATCCCTTTCGAGAACCTATCCTCTTTACCATCTCTACCATGGCTTCAGCATTACCAAAACGAAGGTCTAAACCGTCAGTGTCATCCTTAGTCAGAATTCCGTGCTCATAACAGTCCATAGCAAAGCCTACGATGCCGCCTGCGGATATGCCATCCATGCCATAATAGTCACATTGATAAATCGCTTCGATAATAGCGTCCAAGCGATCAACACCACAGTTTGGTCCTAGCGCCCATAAACATTCAAATTCCACCCTCGAAGTAGCTCCTTTATATGGTCCTTCGGAAACCACTCCAATGTGGTCACAACGCATCCCACACGTTGCACATCCAATGATTTTCTTAATATAACGCTCATTCAAGTATTCCCCACTAACTTTCTCAGCACCCTCAAAAGTGGCTTGAGTGAAGTTCCGTGTGGGTAAAGCTGCCAGCGCATTGAGGACAAGAACATTCTCTGGTGTTCCTAAGGTCCTATATTTGCTCGTAGCGGGTCCTTTCATACGTTCATGAATAATTTTTATGAATTCCGTGACCTCTTCTAGATTTGCTACGTTTACATCATTTGTTCCGCGTGCAGCAACAGCTTTTAGGTTTTTGGACCCCATCACAGCGCCCATACCTGTTCTTCCAATAGCTCTGAACTCATCGTTTATGATGGAAGCGATTCGAACAAGCTTTTCTCCTGCTTCACCGATCGCTGACACGCGGATGTAGAAATCGCCTAGGTCTTCTCTTATTGTTAGTTCTGTTTCATGAGGTGATTTTCCTTTTAGATATTCAGCGTCCATTAGTTGGATGGAATCATCGTCAATCCATGCGTACACTAGCTTTTCAGATTTACCTGTAAAGATAACTGCATCATAGCCAGCTCGTTTTAATTCGGCTCCAAAGAAACCGTGAGCCTTGGATTCAGATATTCCTCCAGTTAGAGGTGATTTCGAAACTACGGCGTAACTGTTCCCTGCTGAAGGCGCCATGGTGCCGGTAAGAGGTCCTGTGACGAATACTATGGGATTTGCAGGGTCAAAGGGATCAATACCTGC
>QMYO01000224.1 GCA_003662715.1 Candidatus Bathyarchaeota archaeon
CAGATAGGGTCTTTGTAGAGGTGTTTGAGTTCTCGTTTGGTGGACTCTTCTTTTTTCTTGAAGCGTTCTCTGGCGTCAGAGCCGTAATACTTTTCGATCGCCTTCCTGCATATCTCTTCTCCAGCCTTCAGCGTCTCGTCGTTTTTGAAGAGCGCGTTTGACTCGCATTTTCTGTAGCCATACGTCTCGATGTATTGTCTATCACGTGACACGCGGCCTGAGCTTGTTCTAAGGTTGTCAATCCACATTAAGCCGTACCTGTCGATATCACCCTCGTTCAATCCAAACCTGTCAATTATCAGCCCCTCTGGACTCCAGCCTGTTCCTCCCTCGCAGTCTCTAAGCATCTTCATGAACGTCTTCGAGATCTTGAGCCCAGCTGGGTCATGGTCGTAGAATAGAAGCAACACGGGCGTTAAGCCTCTGGCTTCAGCTTTCTTAGAAAGATCCGCGATATAGGCCCTCAGTAAGATCGGAGGCCAACCCTTCGAGTTCACTATGGGCACGTGGTACTCTTCACAGATAGGCTTGAACAGGTTTAGGATGTCTCCCTTCTCAACGCACATCATAAGGTAATACTTTTCGCCAGTCCAGTAGTCTGTGGTGGATGCGGGAAGGTTGTTGAGCATGTCCTTAACTTCGCCCTTCACCTTTTCAAGGAGAACGGTTGGGTCGGAGGCTTCATGGATCCCTGAAAAACGCCTCGTGAGGTCTTGGTCCTCGGCTACGAAGTCTATCGGCAGAAGCCCAAGCTTCCGGCAATCGTTAATTGCTCTCTGGCATGCGTCGAACTCGCCTTTATGGATTTTTCCGAGACCTTCAAGTAGGTAGCACCATCCCCTTGACGAATATTTGACGCGTTTGGTTCTCTGAGAGTCTATTGCCAAAATTTCGTTTGCGAAGTCTTCGAGTCTCCTCTCATACGTCCAGTTTCCAAGCCTTCCGTGGGGAACCCATGAAACTGGTCTTGGTGGCGGTGGAGGATGGTAAAATCTCGGTGTCTTAGGTATGGGCAGAACCTTTTTGAACGCCTTCTCCATGACTGAGCTTAAGCTTTCACTTTGTCTACTCATCCAGGGCACTCTTCCCGTAGTTAAGCCATTTAAGAACTGGGCAAACTAAGTGGGCTACCACCGTGACTGGCGTGTCCTTCGTGACGCCGGCCCTGCCCAAATGGTACGGTATATCGTATATCCTCGAGAAGACGCCTTCCATCGAAGCCATGAAGTTGACGCATTGGTAAACCTTGACGCCTTCGCCGTCTTCCTTCCTGCCGAAAACGGCTACTTCCACCAAATATGGGAACTCAACATGATCAGGGCTGTCGCAGCTCTCGCCATGGCAATAGAACTCCACACATTCAACTCGGACAGCGGACACCATGACGTATCTCAGCCTTTCCCAGCCATACCGCTCCCGAACCTTCTCAAACGAATCCTTGCCAACGCATCCCAACACGGATCTAATGCTTCTCTTACCAATTGGCTTAGACCTAGCCTTCAAAACTTTGAACAAAGCGATAATCTTTTTTTCTGAAAGGTTCTTGATAGGCGTAGCGGGGAAAAACTGCACGGAGCCATTTCCCTGGGAATCATGATTACTGGAGTTGAGTTTTTGCAAAATTTCCCCGACAACCTTCTTAGAGGTGAACCCCCTGAAGAGGGAGATGAACTCCTTCAACTTTGTGTCAGGCCTCGCTTTGACAAAGTCCTTTACTAAAGATAGGAACTGTTTTTGAGTATACCATAACACGGACGTCTCTCGTCTCAGGGGCTTGCCGCTGTCCGCTGAGCCAAGTGTTCCCTTTTCACCGAGAAGGTTGTAGGTGATCCTCCGCGTGGGGTTCACCATGCTAGTCGCAAAGATGACGTCCTTCAGCACCGAGAGGTCCTGCTCTAGGTCCTTGGGGAACCTCACCACGAATGTGGTTAGGCAGTCGTCCCGCCTTCTCTTGGTCACCACCCTTAGCTTGGTGGCTTCCCTTATCCTGTCAACCGTTAGGGTTACCGTGTATTCGCGGTTAGCGGTCTTCACCAAGATGGCTGGAGGTTTAAGCCCCTTCGACTCGGCGAGGGCGTAAGAGTAGCCCAGGATGCACTTCAAGGCGTTCCCAAGGTAACCACGGGAAACCATAAGGAAGCCACGCTTAGAAGAGGCCTTCTTCTCAAAATCAAAAATCATTCTAACCTCTTGAGCCGTCAACTTTTTGCTACCGTTGTCACTAACCGCTAGCCTGTAGAACTCTCCATCGGTTTGCAGGTCGATTTTGATTTCTGTTGCGTCCTCCTTGTCCAAGGCGTTGCAGAGCATCTCGCTTAAAGCGAACTTTAAAACCTCCCTGGGAACTATGCCAGTTCTCTTCCGGAGTTCCTCAAGGATTACAAAGTCAAGTCCACGCGTTGTCCCGGGTCGAATTATATCTCTGAGTTTAGCTTCTACCATCTAAGAAACCCCCTTGAATTGGCACACGTGTGCCCACCTCTCTGGCCTCGTAAATGTGAACTTTGGCAGTAAACATTAATGCCAGATTAAAGACTCGAAAGGCTAATTCTTCGTCTTTGGTGACCAAAACCGACTTGGTGGACATGGGGTCATGTAACCCCAACTCCTTCTTGAGCTTCCGCAGAGCCCGATAGAACCGGAACCTATTCTTTGTTAATGGAATGTCCCAGTCGACAATCCACACGACGCCATTGTGCACACGTGTGCAGTCTCTCGACTCAGCGTCGTTTTCTTGGGACACCTCTGTATCGCCTGAAAAAGACCTATTTTTCTGAACTAAGCTTGTTTTCGCTTCCTTTCTCACACGTGTGACAATTTCCGCCGAATTATGCATGCGTTGACTCTTCTTCTCTTCTCTTCTTCTACTGGCATCTATAGAAGCCTCCCCATCCTTAGACGAGTCTCCGCCCACTCGACCCCCACACAACACACACATAATTTTCTGAGACCCCGCCCCTTCACTCTTCTTCAGAAGGGGGGAGGGCGAGGGGGGTGGAACATACTTTGGATTCAAGGTTTCCTGATACCTGCGGGGGGCTGCCGGCCCAAACTTGTAGGCTTCCCATGCCCCAAGCCTCTCATAAGTGCGAACATGCCCCATCCTTCCGGGCTTCCTAGTTATAATGCGACGGCGAGAACCTATAGGTTGGAGGAAATCTAGCCTCACCAGACACGTAACGTACTTCATTTTCGTCCGCCAATCTAACCCACAACATTGCTCAATGAAATACTCAAGATCCTCCCATGGAATGGCATCGCCGTTTTTGTAAAACTCTCTGAGTCCAGTGATGATGGCGTGACATTTTGCACGACCACTACGCCCATTAATGCGAAACTTCTCCATAGCGCCTAGTTCCTTTGAAACATGCTTCCAAGAAAGACATGTCTTTTATTCTGGGTAAGTGCTTACCTTGGTCGAGAAAACTCGTTGAGTTCACGGTCCCTCTCCCTTTAGCTCTGAGCTAGATTGGGTCTAAAAGAATTTAAATTTTTTGCTTCTTTTCCCAAAACAACGCCGTAGAATCTACGTTAGTAAAAAAGTCGGTCTGTTTGAAGGTCTTACAAACAGACAGGCTTATTTATAGCTTAATTATCCGTTAGACAAGACAAAAAGCGGGCTCTGGGCGCCCAGGAGCCATTGGATTTGGGCGCCCTCGCCAGGCAACAAGCGTCCCTTAGTTAAGGAGAGCTTAGGGAGAGGGGCTTGTTGCGCAACAACGCCTTCGTTATTAAGCTTTAAAAGGCTTTCCGTTAGAAGTGGGTAAAAGTTATACACGGATTTGTTAAAAATTTGAGGCTTTCATGGCTTATTTTGAACAGTTTCACCAATTTTTTTGAGTCTCTACTATAATGTTGGAATCGAGTTTAAACGTCGCCCAAGGAAACTGAATCACGACTGGTTGGGTTCTGAACCCATAACCTGAGAAGCTTCACTCAAGATACTACGAGGATTCAAGAACGTCCGTTAAGGCTTATTAACGGAAATGAAATATCGCGATATCGGACTTTCCAAATATGCACATAACATCTTTATCGCGCGCCAATCCAAAGTCTACCTGTTTTGGAAGAAAAACAATCTTGAATGGTAACTATCCGCCCATGGGAGTTAAATCTTAGTCCCAAACCCAAAATGTCAATTTCTATGTTGGTGCACGAAGTTGTTCAGATAGCTCAAAGA